>NZ_JAEPRP010000222.1:6818-10488 GCF_016652895.1 Ensifer sp. SSB1 | reverse complement strand
ATCTTGGGATTTGTTGGCGCGAGGCGTTTACAAGATCTTAAGACTGCTGGCATCGTAGCCCTCGCAATGCTTGACGTACTCCGGACCCAGCCGCATCATCCAATCCTCGATGAGTGGTATTACGTCAGCAGACGTTCCGTGCAACTCTCTCGATTTCAGCTGCACGGCGCTTTCCATGGTCGGTTGTCATCAAAAGACGGTTTAATTCGACACCCCGGCAGTCACAACAGATCTCGTTGAACGCTCGGCCGAGGCTTTGAATCGGCTATCGATATTCACATCGTATTGGTGCGGGTCTTGGCGCTCGCCGCACGGCGAGGCCTGTGGTGTGCCTTGTCGCCGCAACACTGCCTGCCCGGCGTTGATGGCCGGACAGAGGCTGCGTCATCGCCCGACCTCATGGGGGGACCTCACATGTCGAACTTCAAGCTCAGCCTGCCAACCGACATTCCCTGGGAGCGCATCTGCGTGACGGAGGACATGATCGACCCGCGTATCTGCGACGATCGGCTTCCCGCCAAATGGCAGACGTCGCTGGCCGTTTTCAAATATGTCCCTGATGAAGAGAACCAGATATATCCGAAATACAGGATCACCTATCTGAAGGTTACGGCGACGTTGACCGGCTACCAGCCGCTCGACCAGGAAGTACAGGGTACGATCGACTGGAGCGGCGTCGATGTCACGACGATCCCGGGCCTCACCGAACTGCTGAATTCCTACAATCCCTGTCACGGGGCGATTCTGCAGGTACTGGTCGGGCCGAAGGAAGCTGAGGGTAAGCTGCCACTCGCCGAATATCCCTTTTTCATGGACTTCGAGCCGAAGAAGCGCGAACTCTATGAACTCGCCACCGACACGAAGGAAAAGCAATCGCGATCGATCGAGTCACTCAACGTGACCAAGTCGAGCGGTTCGACCCAGTCGATGGAGATCCTCGACGTCGACATGGGCGGCGGGGGATTCGGCATGCAAGCCTCCTATGCGGGCACAGGCGGCGGCTTCAATTATACCGCACCGAACGGACAATGGGGCACGAAGCAACTCAACGCGCAGGAAGGCATGTCCTCGCGCTCGTCCGATGTCGGCACGGAGAAGCGCGAGACCTTCTCGTTCTCGACCCAGATTTCGCAGATGTACCATCTGCTCGACAGCTACCATCTCGGCACCAACCGGGCGGTCTTTTTCGTGCAGCCGCGTCCCCATACCCTGGAGGAACCGTCCGGCTTCGTGCGCGGTCCGCGCCCAGTCGAAGGCATCCAGGAGTTCTTCCTCGTCGTCGCGCAATTGAAGGAGCAGGATGATTTTTGTGTCGCGATCCGCCTCGATACCAGCCATCTGACGACGACGCCGATCATGGACTATGACCGCAAGTCGGAATCGACCTCCATCGCCTCGGCCAACGCGGCTGTCGCCACCGATCACGACATACCGGCCGAGCGCATCGTCGGCGCCCGAGCCTGTTTCATCGAGTGCTGGGACGTGCATTATCAGTGCTACCGCACGCAGGCGCAGGACACGGTGACCTATGACGCGCCGGCCGGCTACCGGATCGAATCCTACAACGACCTAATCAACGAGGCGACGCACGGGTCGACCAGCGTGGTCGTGACGCCGAACGGCCATACGCTGAACATCAATGCCGAGGCGGCAGGGCATATCTGCTACGAGGGCAGTGAGGTCTGCGTCGACTGCCCGGACACGATCCAGGCTTGGGCCGGCCATGCACGACGTCAGGTCCAGGTCAATCTCGTCTCGACCACCCCGACCAAGCAGGTTGGCGAAGAGCAGGTGCTGATGATCACCACCCGCGGTCTCTGCTGCTGCGCTTCGGAGCGCGGTCGGCACCCGTTGCGGGAGCTTGTTGTCGCCATCCGGCCGATTCCAGCCCACCTCGCGGTCTCGCGCGCCGCCGCCAACTACGCGGCACGTTATCAGATGGCGAATGCCGCAGCGGCCTCGACGCAGGCCGTGGCCGCCCTTACTCATGCGGTCGACGGCGAGCCTTGCGTCGAATGCGCCGAAAAAGCCCGCGCGGTCGCTGCCGCGGGGGCTCCCGCCGCGGCGACGATGTCGACGGGCCGCGTCTCGGAATCGCGCTACACGCTGCAGCAGGTCAATGAACTTTCCAACTATATCCGAATCGAGACACTTAAGAGCCTCAACGATCCGACCGCTGTGCCGCAGAAGTTCATTGACACCAACTTCTTTGCCAAGCAACTCGAATACAAGGTCGTACAGAGCCGGCTCGGCCGTGAACGGGTGCGCGGCCAGGGCACCGTGAGACTGCCGAAGGAAGTGGTCAATCGGGTCGCCGCCTACCTGAAGAAGGAGGCCAAGTCCGTCTCGCTGGAGGATGTCCTTACCTTCCGCAACGCCGATCTGGCTCGGATCGCCGGCGTCGACGAAGCCGACGTGCGACGCATGAAACTCGAAGCGCTCGGCGTTACCTTCAAGAGTGAATCGAGCAAGAACGACGACGGCGCCTCAAAATCGAAGCGCAAATAGGACGGCTGCCATGGTGACCCCCACCACGGCGCGGCCGGCCGTCCCGGCGGACCGGTGGAGCCCCGCCGTCGTCTTCGCCCGGTATCACGGCCCGGATCGTCTTCCGGTACGGGGGACGTCGATTGATGACTTGGCCGCGGCGGTTCCGTTCCATGGAATCATCAGCCGCGGCTTAGAGGGCGAGATCCTCGATCCCGGAGAATGGCAGCGCTACGCACATCGCCTGTTTGATGACCAAGGGGATGACGATCCGGCGTTCGCGAGGCTGAGGGAGGCAGCGTCACGGCATCGGGTGCTCTCATTCCTGCAGTCCACCCGCGCCGCCGAGCGATATCTCGAAACCCGGCTTGCGCCGAAGGGGCGCCGCCTTTGCGAGTTGTGGAGCGTCAAAGAGGGCCACACCTCCAGCGTTTGGCGCATCGCTGCCTATGACGACGAGGACGGTCTGGAGGAGTTCATCCTGAACGTGGCGCGCGACGACGTTGCAGGGCGGGAGCTTGCTCGCACCGCTGAGACAATGCGTCAGATCCACCAGAGCCATCCCGATCTGAACATGGCGAAGGTCGAGGATATCGCCGAAGTCGAGATCAACTATTACGGCGAGCCGGTGGCGGTCACGGTTACTCGCAACGCTCTCGTGCGAAACGGGGTGGAGATCCATCTCGGCCGGCACCGCCAGACCGGAGCGCCGATCCATGTCGCAATTGAGCGATTCCTGACCAGCCACAACCAGCCATCCGAGATCACCCAGCTCTTCGGCCGCGTTATGACACCGGCCGAATGCCTTCAGATCGAGACGGATCTCGCCACCTTCCTGAAGGCCGCGTCGCAAGTCGCCCCGGTCGCCGTCGACATCAACGATGGCGACCTCGTCTGGGATGGCGATCACGCAGTGGTGGTGGCGATTAGCTAGAGGAGACAGCCATGCCCCAATTCACGGTCGGTGTCCCCGCGAGCGCCAAGAAGTTCGACTATGGTGGCCAAACATACAAGGGGGGCGACAAGTTCCAGAGCGACAATGCTTGCGAGGTCCTTGCCTTTGCCGACGCCTTCAAGTCCGAGAACCCGGATACGGGCCGGGCCGACAAGTCGCCGAACTTCTGGAAGAACATGCAGGACAGTTGCACCGCCTCAGGCGGTGGTGGCGGACCGGGCACGAATG
>NZ_JAEPRP010000222.1:0-6808 GCF_016652895.1 Ensifer sp. SSB1 | reverse complement strand
GCCGGATGCGACGGACGGAGATTCAGGCGCCAAACAGGGAGCCCCGGCGCCGAAGGAGGCCGGCACCGAGGGCGAGGAGACACCGGACACGCAACCCGATGCACTACCCGCCCCGGGCGACGAGCAGACGCGTCCGCCGGCGGGCGAAGCCGAGAAGCAGGTCTCTTCCGAGAAGCCAAAGACCAAGACCGATGCGGGCGACCCCGTCGATATCTTCAACGGTGCCTTCTTCCTTGACGACACCGATCTCGAGATACCCAACACGATCCTGCCTCTCGTCGTGAAGCGCACCTACCGGAGCGGAATCGCGGTGTTCGGCCCATTCGGTTGGAATTTCGATCACAACTACAATCTCTACCTGCGCGAGCTTTCCGACGGCACGATGGCGCTCTGGCGCAATCTGCACGAGGACATCTTCAAGCCGAGCGGTGCTGCCTTTGAGCCGCCGCGTGGCATATTCGAGAAGCTGCAGCCCGTGCCCGGACAGGCGCAGACCTACGATGTGCTAGGCGAGGGCGGAACGACGATGCGCTTTGAACGTCCCGCTGGCTGGACGGAGGCCGAGCGCATCCCGATCCTGTGGCTGTCGGATCGCCACGGCAATGCTCTGCGCTTCAGCTATGATGGCGAGAACCGGCTTGCCGAGGTGCGCGACGACGATGATCGCTACTTGCATTTCGACTATGACGATTGCGGCCTAGTCGTCGCGATCAGCGACGCCGCCGGCCGGCGGTGGATCTATGAGCATGACGAACAGACGATGCAACTCACTCGTGTCGTCTCGCCCGCGACAAACGATCATCCGGGTGGCATCGACCGCATCTATGTCTATGCCGATCCGTTCGATCATCCGCTGATCCGCCACAACATCGTCCGCGTCGCGGATTCCGATGGAAATGTTTATCTCGAAAATGCCTATGAGGACGATCCGGCGTCGTTCGGATTCGCCAGGGTGAGCGAACAACTCTACGGCGATTACCTGTTCCAGTTCTGCTACACGCAACTGCAATATGTGCAGGACGATCCGCTGTTCATCAATATCGGTGCGGTACAGGTCGAGGTGATGAACCCTGATTTCGGGGTCGAGACCTATACGTTCAACTATCGTGGCGATCTGCTCGACCGGCGCTACCGGCTCGTCAAGGATTTGTCGTTCCGCGTCGTTGCTATCAATTATGCCTATGACAGCCAGGGGAATCTCATCTCGACGACGCTTCCCGACGGAAGCGCCGAACTCGCTATCTTCGACGATGCCAGCGCCGATCCGCGCATGCGCGGTAAGCTGCTCCGCCGCGAGATCACAGCGACCGCCGGCTTCCCAGCACCAAGCCGGATCGTCTGGCGCGGCGGTTATGAACCCAAATATCAGCTTCTCGTCGAGGAGAAGAACGAGGCGGGCTCGCCTGTGCGCTACGACTACGATTTCGACGTGACGCCCGGAGCACTCACCAATACCGGTAAGCTGAAGCGCATCCGCCATCCCGATGCCACGTTGCCGGACGGCACGGTGCAGGTGTCCGCGACCCGCTTCGAGCACAATCCCAGGGGGCAGACGACGGCGACCATCCTACCCGACGGCACGCGCAACGAGATGATTTACGGCAATGCTGGCGGGGGTGCGAGCCGCCTGGTAGGCCAGGTCTTCGATGTCGGCGGCCTCGGTCTCGTCAACGAGACGGGCTATGACGCATTTGGCTATGACGCCACCGTGCGGGATGGCAATGGTCATTCCACCATCAAGAGCGTCAATGCGCTTGGACAGACCGAGATTGTTTCGCCGCCGCCGGTGAATGGCGACGATCCGAGGGTCTATCTGCATTTCGATGCGGACCGGAAGCTTGCCGCGATCGAGCGGCCGCGCGGCGACTATGCGGAGCCAGGGCTAGGGCCGCGCATCGTCGACCGCTTCGAGCGTGACGTGCTGGGCTTCCCGCTGAGGCTGGTCATGGCTGCAAACACCGCGGCGCCTCGGATCGTTTCCTCCTGCTACGATTTCCGCGGTTTCGCCGTACGGACCATTGACCCGGCCGGCACGGTGATCCGTCGTGTCTTCGACGAGCGGGGGCTCATTATTAAGGAAACCCGTTCCGGCAGTGATGGCACCAGCCTTTCGGCCCGTAACGTGCACGACCGGAGCGGCCGCGTCACGCAGGAGATCGCCTCGGACGGACTTGCAACGCATTTCGATCTCGACGGTTTCGCGCGGTTGCAGAAAACCAGGCATCCGGACGGAACGGAGATACGGCAGTCATGGCGCGCCGGTGACCTCGTCGAGCGCGTCGAGACGGTCGGCGACGACGGTTCCGGCGTCGTGCGGACCCTGGCCGACACACGCTATCGCTATGACGAGAAATACCGGCTTGTTGAAGAGACAATCTCTTCCTTTGCCGACAATCCGGCGGCGGCGGTCGACGTGGTCACCCGTTATTTCTACGACGTGAACGACCGGCTCGTCCGCATCGTCGGGCCGCGCGGCGGCGAGACACGCTTCGCCTATGACGGGCTCGGCCGGCTCGTCCGCCAGAACGACCCGATGGGTAATGAGCAGCGCTACGAGTATGACGGCGCTTCCAACCTGATCCGCACGGAAAGCCGGCATGTCGAGCCGAACGGGTCGATCTCTTCCATTGTTAAGCAGTTCACATTCGACGCCCGCAATCGCCGCAGCGCCGCGATCGACCCGGACGGCTCGGCCGTGCAGTTCGGTTATGACGCAGCAGACCGGATGGTGCGGCAGGAAGATGTGTTCGGCCGGATAAAGACGATCGCCTATGATGCCTTCGGTCAGCGCATCGAGGAAGTCTATGACTCTGCGGGGCTCGCCGTCGTCCATAAGTGGCAGCTCGATCCGCTGGCGCGGCCGTTACGCTACACGGACCCGATCGGTGAGATATCGACCTATACTTATGACGGTGTTGGCCGGCTGAGGACCACCGCCTATCCGAGCGGCGTCACGACGACGCTGAGCTACGGCGCCGATGGTCGGATCGCACAGGAAACGCTCGGCGGCGGCGGCGCCTTCCATTACGCCTATGATGTGGCCGGCAGGCTGGCGTCGATCAGCAATGCCGCCGTGCCGGTCGGCGTCGATGCCGTTCCGCCGCACCAATTCCGCTTTGACGGCCTCGGGCGGGTAGTGCGGGCCGACCTTGGCGCCGAGACAGTCCTTCGCGCTTACGACAGCCGAAACAGGTTGGTCAGCGAGACGAGCGGCGGCGTGACGATGAAGCGTATTTTCGACGAGGCAAGTGGCGAGGTACTCCGCTTATGGCCGGATGGGCGCACGGAAAAGCACAGCCATGATCTGAACGGTACCGTCACGAAGATAGAGCAAACGGCCGCAGGTACACTCGGTTCGGGAGCCACGCCGATCGCGTTGCTGAAGCCAAGCGGCAGCGCCCATTTTGGCACGGCCGATCTGCCCGGCTCCCTCGTCATCCGGGCGCATTATGACGAGCGGAAGCGTCTCGTCGATCTTGCCGCGACAAGTCCGGCCGGCGCTGACCAGCGCATCCTCTATCGCTACGACAAGGCCAACCGGCGACGGATCGAGGCGCTGCTTGGGCAAACCTCGGCACTGTCCTATTTCGAATTCGACTCGAAGTACCGCTTGGCGAGCGCAAAGAAGGGCTTCGCGCTACCGCTTCCCGCCGTATCTGTGCAGGCCGACCAGGATACCGCGATTGCCGGCGCCTCGGCGGCTTCGGCCGGCGCGGCCGAGACCGAAGCGTTCAGCTATGACAAGAGCGATGCGCGGTTGACGGCCACCCACACGGGCGATCCGGGTCGCGCCTACAGCTATTTCCCCGGCCACCGTATCCAGAGCGACGGAATTTCCGCCTTCAGTCACTCGGCCGAGGGCGTGCTTGCCGGCGATGGCGTCTTCGCCTACCGCGCTGACGCGCTTGGTCGCATTACCACGGTGAAATCGGGCGCCAATACGGTGCTAAGCCTTGCCTATGACGGCCTCGGACGCCCGGCCGTGATCGGCGAGCAAGGCCGTCCGCCACGACGGCTGCATTATTTCGGCGATTCCGCTGATCAGGAGAGCGAGGGCGGCGTCGCCATGCGGCAAAGGACCGTCAACGCGACGACGGGCCTGCCGCTCGCCTATCACGGCGTCGGCTCGACCCATTTCACTCTGTTCGACGGGCGGCACAATCTCGTCGCACTCGCCGACGACCAGGGCTCGCTGGTCGAGACCTATCGCTATCGTCCCTTCGGCGCCCCATCGATCTTCGATCCCGGCGGCTCGGCTCGGCCCAGCTCCATTTTCGGTATCGAGCCGATCTTCGGCGGCCAGCGCCATCTCGCCTCGACGGGCCTCTATCTCGCGAAGCGGCGGGTGATGAACTACACGCACGGGCTGTTCCTGTCGCCTGACCCGCAGGGCTATGCCAATTCACCATCGCTCTATGTCTATGCGGCGCAGAACCCGATCGACCTGATAGACCCGGATGGTGAGTTCGCCTTCCTCGCCATTCTCGCCGTCATGGCGGTGGGCGCTCTCGTTGCCGGCGGCATCAACGCGGTGCGCCAGGGCATCCAGATGTCGGAGGATCCGAGGAAACGCGCTGAAGGGTTCTCGTGGAGCGAACTTGGCATCTCCATGGGTCTCGGTGCCGTCATCGCCCCGGCGCTCGTCTTTGCTCCGGAACTTGCCGTTCCGCTCGCCGCCTATGGCGTCGCCGGAGGCATCGAGCAGTATAGCGAGGGCAACTACGCGACGGGCACTTTCGATATCGTCACCTCGCTATTGCCCTTCGCTTCGAAGAACGTCCGCGGTGCTACTTTCGGCAAAGGTACCTACTATGGGCAGGCGCGCGGCCTCGGTCCGGCCGACAGCTTCGGTGTAAGGGCCAACCGTTTCACCGTGATCGGAGAGAATTTAGACAATTTCTGGCCGGCGCCGACCGGAAAGGAGATCGGTGTCGGCTTTGCCAAGTCAATCGGCGGACCGGACGGCCATGTCGCCATCATTCTTGAAAAGGACGGCGGCGGCTTCTGGTTCACCGAAAAGAACGGCATGCGCGGCCCAACGATCGACACGCCGAACGGACCGAAGCGGCTTCTCTTCGCCGATTTCAACGAGGCTGATGGCAAGCCGCCCTACTACATGCCCGGACGACCTTTCGAATATAATACAATGCGGATTCCGCGAGCCTCGGTCGATCAGGCGATGAGCTACGCCAAAGGGCGCATGCCTGGCACCGGCGTGGAGCAGTTCGATTTCGGCTGCGCCAATTGCTCCCACTACGCCGGCGACGTGCTGGCGCAGGGCGGTTTCAAGGGCATGGGCAACGGCAAAGCGCTGGGGCTCTGGAACGACTTCACCAATTTCAGCAAGAGTACCAGCATGAGCTATTCGGCGCCTTGGTTCGCCAAGCCACCCTTCTGGATGCAGATGCCGCAACCCTCGTCCGCCGGCGGCAAGAAATAGGCTATATGCTCGCCTCAGGTGTTCCCCGTATTTCGCCAGCGAGCGTCTTTCCGGGCGGACGGCTCAACTGGCCATAGGGACCAATGAGGTTTGCGCTTGCGGGCGGGCCCCCAATCGAGTTCGTACCGGAACTCCCGATATAAACGAACGGAATCGGCGATTGGGGCTGAGGTCGGCCATGGCCGGGGAGGGGGCTTGCTGATGGCCGCAATCGAATTCGCCGATGTAACAAGATCGGCTCGCCGGTGGGCAAGGACGTGTTCGACCCGACCGGTTCTGTCGTCAACCTGCGCGACCGGCCAGGCGTTCCGGACGATCTGGCCCGCGCGATCCTGTTCCTCGTCTCCTCCGATTCAGACTTCATCGATGGAACCACGCTCTTTGTGGATGGTGGCGCCTCTGCGCTCATGCCCGGCAGCGAAGGATAGCCATCGGTACTTGACCGGCGCGAGGAGATGACCGAAGACCGCGGCAGTAACGATGGAGGCATGTAGTGAGCGAGAAACGAGCGACTGTCCTTATGATCATGGATGGCTGGGGTTGGCGTGAAGAGCCGCATGGCAATGCCGTGCTGCAGGCAAACACGCCGAATTTCGATCGTCTGTGGTCGCAATGCCCGCATGCTCTATTGACGACGCACGGTCCTGCCGTGGGTCTGCCCGAGGGACAGATGGGCAATTCCGAGGTCGGTCACCTCAACATCGGCGCCGGCCGCATCGTCATGCAGGAGCTGCCGCGTATCGACACGGCAGTTGCCGATGGCAGCCTGCGCCAACGTCTTGCCGAGAGCGGCTTGCCCGATGTGCTCGGCCGCACGGGCGGCGTGTGCCACCTCCTTGGTCTCGTATCGCCGGGTGGGGTGCACGCCCATCTGCTTCATATCGCAGCCCTTGCGCGGGCGCTTCGCGATCTTGGCATCCGTTCGGTCGTCCATGCCTTTACCGACGGACGCGACACGCCGCCCGGATTGGCCGGAGATTATCTGAAGCAACTTGCCGACGGGCTTCCCGAGGATACGGCGCTCGTCACGGTCAGCGGCCGTTTCTATGCCATGGATCGCGATAATCGCTGGGATCGCGTTGCGGCAGCCTATGCCGCGATCGTCGAGGGCAAAGGCATTCCCGCCGCCTCCGTCGAACAGGCGCTCGAGGCGGCGGCGGTGCGTGGCGAGACGGATGAATTCCTGACGCCGAGCGTGATTGGCGATTATCGCGGCCTGCAGAATGGCGATGCGATCCTTTGCGCCAATTTCCGCTCGGACCGCGTCCGCGAAATCCTATCGGCGCTGTTGCTGCCGGATTTCGACGGCTTCGAGCGGTCGCGCAAGGCGGACATCGCTCTTGGGGTCGGCATGGTTTCCTACGGCAC
>NZ_JAEPRP010000221.1:0-10566 GCF_016652895.1 Ensifer sp. SSB1 | reverse complement strand
CGCCATCGCCGCTGCCGAACCCTTCGTCACCCGTTTCCTGGTGCGCAACCTTCAGACCGGCGAAACCATCGGTCGCGGCGAGCATGAGGAGACGCCATCGGCCAGCACCCGCAAGACCTCGATCATGATGGCAGCGCTGAAGGCGGTGGCCGAAGGGCGGCTTAGCCTCGATGAGCCGATCACCTACGAAGCACGTCTCAGCAAGGAAGTGGCGAGCGGCATGTTCCGCTACCTGACGCCCGGCATCGTCATTTCGCTGCGCGATGCCATCGTCGGCATGATGGTGCTGAGCGACAATGTCTGCACCAAAATGGTGTTCGAGCGCCTGACGCTCGAAGAGGTCGACGGCTACTGCAAGGCGCTCGGCATGGTGGGCACGCACCACCGTTTCCTCATTCCGCCGTTGGCGTTGAAGCCCGACCATTCGCTGGCCGACGTCACCACGACGACGGCCGCCGACCAGGTGATGCTCCTGGAACTGATCCTCGCCGCTGAGCATGATGCCACGGCTGCCGCCAGGCTTGGCATTACGGTCGAACTCGCCGCCTTTGCCGTGCAGACGCTGAAGAACCAGGTGCTGCGCTACGGCATCCGCTCGCGACTGCCCTTCGATACGGTCGCCGCCTGCAAGGGTGGTCGCGGCAAACGCGGCCGCATGGATGCCGGCGTCGTCTATCGCGACGGCAAGCCGCTCTATGCCATCGCCGCCTTTACAGACGGCGTGCCTGCGCTGATGTCCGACGGCACGCCCGGCTACACCATCGCGCTCGAAACGATCGGCAAGCTGTCACAGGCCTGCTGGCGCGCTTTTTGAACCACACCAACAATCAGAAAAGAGAGAGGAACCATGAAGACCATACTTTTGGCCGGAACCATGCTGATGAGCGCGATCGCGCTCGGCCACGCACGCGACCTGACGGTCGCCCAGAGCTCGGACATCCGCAGCAACGAGCCCGGCGTCAACCGCGACGGCAACACTGACTCGGTGATCTTCCACATCGTTGAAGGTCTCGTCGGCTACGCCGAAAACGGCGAAGTGAAGCCGCTGCTCGCAAAGGGCTTCGAGGTTTCCGCCGATGGCCTGACCTATACGTTCAAGCTGCGCGACGACGTCAAGTTTCACAACGGCAAGCCGCTGACCGCGGAAGACGTGGTCTGGAACTGGAACCGCTACATGAAGCCGGAGACCAAGTGGACCTGTGCCGGCGACTTCGACGGCAGCAAGTCGATCAAGGTGACCAACGTCGCCGCAGCCGATGCGTCCATCGTCACCATGAGCATCGAGAAGCCGTCCGCCGTCTTCCTCGGCCTGATGGCGCGGCCGGAATGCGGTTACACCGGCATCGTCTCGAAGGATTCCGTCGGCGCCGACGGCGCCTTTGCTGCGCCCATCGGAACCGGACCGTTCAAGTGGGCCGAGTGGAAGAAGGGCGAGTATGTGCGGCTCGAAAAGTACGCCGACTACGTCTCGCCCGCCAATGACGGCAAGCCGGACGGCATGGTCGGCTCCAAGCGGCCGCTGGTGGATGGCATCAAGTTCATGGTGATCCCGGACGCTTCGACGGTAAAGACCGGCCTGCTCTCCGGCGCGCTGGATACCGCTGAAGTCTCGGCTGATCTGATTGCCGAGTTCAAGGACAGCGACACGATGCAGCTCATCGTCAAGCGCAACAACGGCAAGAACCTGCTCTACTTCCAGACCCGCGACAAGGTGCTGAGCAATGTGGCGGTGCGCCGTGCCATGGCCGAGGCACTCGATCTCGACCAGCTCGTTGCCGCCGTCTCCAACGGCACTGGCGAAGCCAACGCGTCGATGGTCTCCGCGGACTCGATCTTCTATTCGGACGTCCAGAAGACCAAGATCCCGATGGATCTCGAAAAGGCGAAGAAGAACCTCGCCGACGCCGGCTACAAGGGCGAGCAGATCACCATCATCGCCAACAAGCGCGGCAACGTGCCGAGCTTCCCGGCTGCCGTCGTCGCCCAGGCGATGATGCAGCAGGTCGGCCTCAACGTGCAGATCGAAGTGCTCGACTACGCGACCCAGGTCGATCGCCGTCGTTCCGGCAACTATCAGGTGATTTCGCAGTCGGTCGCCCCGCGCCTCGACCCGGCACTGATGTACAGCTTCTACGTCGGAAACAAGGACAAGAACGCATCGCTGATGTGGGACAATCCGAAGGCGATCGAACTGATGAAGGCGGCTTACGTCGAGGCCGACCAGGCCAAGCGTCAGGCGATCTTCGACGAATTCCACAAGCTGATGCTCGAGGAAGTCCCGGGGATCTTCATGTACGACATGGTCGATATCTGGGGCGCCACCAAGAAGCTGCATGGTGAGCCCGTGTGGCAGTCCAACACCCGCCTTTGGGAAGTGACCCTCGACGACTGATCCGGCCTCGGCCCGATCCGACCAATGAGATGGCGGCCGCTCGGCCGCCATCTTCGATCCACCGATAGCAAAACTGATGCGACCGCGCCCCGCGCCGTTGCAAAAGGAAGATTCATGCCAAAATCATCCGCCCTGACTGCCCTTGTCGAAACCGTCGAGGCGCTGAAGCCCGAATTCGCCGCCATGAGCGATGCCATATGGGACCATGCGGAGCTGAGCTTTCACGAGGAACAGTCCGCAGCGGCCCAGACCGCCATGCTGGAGAAGTACGGGTTTCGCGTGACGCGAGGGCTTGCCGAAATTGCCACGGCCTTCGTCGGCGAGATCGGTGAGGGCGGCCCGGTGATCGCCTTCCTCGGCGAGTTCGATGCGCTGGCCGGGCTTAGCCAGGTGGCGGGCGTTGCCGAGGCGCAGGCGGCGGTCGAGGGTGGCACGGGTCATGGTTGCGGCCACAATCTGCTTGGCACCGGCTCGCTGCTCGCGGCCGTCGCGCTTGCCCGCTACCTCAAGGAGAACAGGCTGCCGGGCACGATACGCTATTACGGTTGCCCCGGCGAAGAGGGTGGTTCCGGCAAGACCTTCATGGCGCGCGCCGGCGTCTTTGCCGATGTCGACACGGCGTTGACCTGGCATCCGGCGCCCTTCAATGGCGTTCGCTCGACCAACAATCTCGCCGTCCTCGAAATCTACTACCGCTTCAAGGGCGTGGCCGCGCATGCATCGAATGGCGCCCATCTCGGCCGCAGCGCGCTCGATGCCCTGGAACTGATGAATGTCGGCGTCAACTTCCTAAGGGAGCACATGCCGCAGGATTGCCGCGTGCACTATGCGATCACCGATGCCGGCGGCAAGGCTGCAAACGTCGTTCAGGCCCGCGCCGAGGCGCTCTATCTCGTACGCGCGCCGCAGATGCCGGAGGCCTTGGCGCTTGCCGCCCGCATCGACAAGATCGCCAAGGGGGCGGCGATGATGACCGAGACCGAGGTTGAGATCGTCTTCGACCGGGCGGCGACGAACCTCCTGCCCAACATTGCCCTGGAAACGGTGATCCACGAGAACATGGTGGCGCTGGGCCCGGTTCCCTTCGACGAGGCGGATATCGCGTTTGCCAAGGAAATCCAGAAGACGCTGACCCAGGAGGCGATCTCGAGCAGCATCCGCCTCTACCAGATCAAGGGCGACGTCTTTGCCAACAGCCGTCTCGACGGCTCGACAGGCCTGCACCTCGGGTTGCGCGACTTCGAGGGGCAGTCGCATTTTCGCGCAGGCTCGACCGATGTCGGCGATGTCAGCTGGAATACCCCGACCGCACAGTGCTGGGCGCCCGCCTGGGCGATCGGCACTGCGCCGCACACCTGGCAGGTCGTCGCGCAGGGCAAGAGCCCGGCCGCCCACAAGGCTTTCGCCCACGCCGCGAAGTCATTGGCGGCCACGGGTCTCGACCTGATCCTCGATGCCGACCTGCTGGCACGTGCAAAGGCGGAGTGGCGCGAAAAAACGGAGGATAAACCCTATCAGTGCCCGATCCCGACCCACATCGGTCCCAAGCTCTGATTGCTAATTTGACGGCTTTATCGAACGCCCGCGCCGCAGTCGCGGGCGTTTTCTTTTGCGAGATTGGCACCTTCGGCACATCGCTCGCATCCGCCTCCGATCGCGGCCCGACTCTTGACGCGAATCATAAGCTCGGGCATCTCTGTTACGGAGTTTTTCGAATAAGTGCTGATTGGCCGTATTTGAATATAATCTCTGTTAATGCCCTTCGGTCGCGTCGGACCGTCAGGTGCATGCAAGGAGTAGGGCGGAATGAATATGACGGCAACCCAGGCAAGGCAGGGCGCGGATCACTCCCAGGCCCGCCGTCCGGCCGACGAAGCGATCGCGGCGGATGCGCGCGCTCTTTCCGAACAGTTGAAGGCGATGCGCGAACGGCTTTTCCCGCCGACGGCGATGAAGACGCTTCGAAGCTTCACCTCCGGCGAGGCGGCCAAGCTGATCGGCGTTTCGGACGGCTATCTGCGCCAGCTTTCGCTTGCCGGAGAAGGTCCGCAGCCGGACACGGGCCTCGGCGGTCGCCGCTCCTATTCGCTGTCCGATATCAACGCGCTCCGCCGGCACTTGGCCGAACAGGCGCTTGCCAAGGGCAATGCCGCCAAGGCGCGCGGCTATCTGAAATGGCGCGACGCTGAAGCCGGCGAGCATCTGCAGGTGATCTCGGTCACCAACTTCAAGGGTGGCTCTGGCAAGACGACCTCGTCGGTCCACATAGCGCAATATCTGGCCATGACCGGTCACCGGGTGCTTGCCGTCGACCTCGACCCGCAGGCGTCGCTTTCGGCCCTCTTCGGCTACCAGCCGGAGCTCGATCTCACCGGCAACGACACGCTCTATGGCGCGATTCGCTACGATGCCGAAGCCCGCCCGCTCAAGGACATCATCCGCAAGACCTACTTCGACGGTCTCGATCTCGTTCCCGGCAATCTCGAGCTTCAGGAATTCGAACACACGACGCCACAGGCACTCAGCGCCCGCCACAACGGCAGCGATGCCGGCCCGCTGTTCTTTGCCCGCGTGCAGACGGCGCTCGCCAGCGTCGCCGACGACTACGATGTCGTCATCATCGATTGCCCGCCGCAGCTCGGTTATCTGACGCTCTCGGCCCTTTGCGCGTCGACCTCCGTCATCGTCACCGTGCATCCACAGATGCTCGACGTCGCGTCGATGAACCAGTTCCTCTACATGACGTCGGACCTTCTCAGTGTCGTGCGCGAAGCCGGCGGTGAACTGAACTTCGACTTCCTGCGCTATCTCGTCACCCGCTTCGAGCCGAACGACGGACCGCAGGCACAGATCGTCGGCTTCATGCGCTCGCTCTTCGGTGAGCGGGTACTGACCTCGGCCATGGTGAAGTCGACGGCGGTCTCGGATGCCGGTCTGACGAAACAGACGCTTTACGAGGTCGGGCGCGAGAATTTCACGCGCGCCACCTACGACCGCGCGGTCGAATCGCTGAACGCCGTCAACGGCGAGATCGAAGCACTCATTCATGCGGCATGGGGGCGCTGATCGGTATGGCTGGTAACCGCAAGAACGAACTGCGCGCCCTGTTCTCCGGCAACGTTCCGCCGGCAGGACCGGCCACACCGGCTGATGACACGCAATCTGCCGCAGCAGCGAACGCCCAGCCCGGCAACCCTGTGACGTCCAAGGCACCGCTTGCCGAAGTTCCCCGCGCGGCCTCCGGGGCGATCAAGGCCATGGGCCTTTCGCTCGGCAGCATCACCCGTGAGGCGGAAGAGGCGCGTGCACTGCGCGAAGCCTTGCATCAGGGCGAGCGCGTGGTCGAACTCGATCCGGACCTGATCGATGCTTCCTTCGTCGAGGACCGTCTGACCGACGGCGAAACCGATGATCCGGACTTCCTGGCCCTTGCCGACAGCATTCGCGACAGTGGACAGCAGTCGCCGATCCTGGTGCGCCCGCATCCGGAGAAGCAGGGCCGCTACCAGACGGCCTATGGCCACCGGCGCCTCAACGCGGTCCGCAGCCTCGGCATCAAGGTCAAGGCGATCGTCCGGCCGCTGACAGACGATGAGCTGGTGCTCGCGCAGGGCAAGGAGAACGCCGAGCGGCGCAATCTCTCCTTCATCGAGCGGGCGATGTTTGCCTCGGCACTTGCCGACCGCGGTTTCGATCGCAAGGTGATCGGCGAGGCGCTTGCCGTGCAGAAGAGCGAGTTGTCGCGTCTGATCCAGGTGGCCGAAGGCGTGCCGCCGGTCATCGCCCGCGCTATCGGCCCGGCGCCCAAGGTCGGCCGCGAGCGCTGGATGGCGTTCGGGGCACTGCTTGAAGACGAGGCCGCCGTTCAGGTCGCGCAGGAGGAGTGCCGCTCCCGCCGCTTCCTCGAAGCGGAAAGCGATCACCGTTTCCAGATCCTCTTCACCCGGCTGTCGCGCAAGCCGAAGCCGGAAACGGTAAAACCGGAAACGCTGGTCGATGCCGGCGGGCGGGCCTTTGCCAAGCTCAAGCGCGACGGCAAGAATGTCCGCATCGAGTTTGCCGCCGACGTTGATCCCGCCTTCGTCGACGAAGTGGCCGAGTTGCTTGCCAGGCATCATGCGACGTTTGCGTCCGGCCGCGAAGGCTGACCGGCTGCCGTTATCTCCGGGTCTTGTCGGGCCGGCGTGATGCTCTCACGCCGGCCCGATTCGTTTTCACAGCGAGGCTGGTAGTCTGCCACCACAGGTGGCCGGTCGAAGACGGTGACGGCGCCGTTCCCAAAGAAATATTTTCGACCGCGCGGCGTTGGCGACTGTCCGTCGCGCCCGCCTTGGCGGGCCGGGCCTTGGCGTGGCTTCCGGCCCACAGCGCGGCAACAATCGATGGCGGGTGACGGTCCGAAACGGGGCGTTGGAAGGGAGTTGTTAACCTTCATTTCCTATCGCTTAGGAGGCCCCGCGGCGATGTCTCTAGCTCTTCCAGGACCCATGCGTATTCCCAGGACAAACTTCTCACAGGCTGCTTTGCATGATGCAAACCAGGCGGATTATTTCGATGGTCCGCATGACGATGCGTTGAGCGGTATGCCCACCCATGAGGCGGACTCCGCCGACCCCTATCAGTTGTATGAGGCGCCGGCCGCCCCCCGCAGGCCAGCCAACCAGCAAACCGAAACCGTAAACCGTGCTGTCCGTCTTTACGGGCAGGGATCGGCCTATGCGCCGGCACAGGTGACGACGATGACGAGCGAACCCCTGCCGACTCTTTCCGAGATCGCCGGCCACTACGGCGATTCGACGTGGGAGAGCCATTTCTTCCTGGCGCCGAACGTGCGTTTCACCCGTACGCCGGAGCGCGAATTCATGAAGCGGCGCGCACCGCAGGTCGAGGAAAGCGAAGCGGCGAGCGAAGAAGCCTCGGTAACCGAAGTCGAAGCGGTAACCGTCGAGGTGACGGTCGAGCCTGCGCCGGTTTCCGTGGAAGCCGTCGAGCCCGCCATGGCGGCTCCGGTCGAGCCGACGCAAATGGAAGTGCCCGCGACTGCCGCCCAAGATGCGCCGCAGCCCGAAGTCACGCTGCCATCCTATAGTCCGTCCGAACTGTTGCGGATGCTGACGAACCAGCTGCCGACCTGGACCGCGGCGCAAAACACGATCGAACCGGCGATGCTCGAGCGTGTCGAAGCTCCGACCGATGACGGTGCAGTACTTGCGCCGGTTCTGACGCCGCCGCTCGCCGTTTCGGTGCCGGTCGCGGAGGTGCAGCCCGCGCCCGCTCAGGCCACAGCCGACGCTCCCGTCGATCAGAGCGCTGCGCATTCTGTCTTCCTGTCGGATTTCGCCTTCTTCGAATTCGGCCCTGCCGATGATGCCGAGGTTGCCGGCGCGGAAGCCGCGCATCCGAAGCCGTTTGTCGAGACGACCGCCCCGACACCGATGACACCCGTCGTCGCTCCCGCCGCCGTTGCGACCGCCTTGGTCACGCCGCCGGCGCCCGTGCGCCCGGTTGAAATCCGCCGCATGCCGCCGACGGCGATCACCTCGCTGTTCCGCGTCGTCGACGTCCGCGGCGCAAAGCCAGAGGATATGCCAGCACAGCAACCGCTTGCTGTCACCGCTGAGGCCGTTGCCGAGGTTGCGCCGGCACCTGTTGCCGTGGAGCCTGTGTCCGCAGCCGCTGCGGAAATCATCAACGCCGAACCGGTCGAGATCGATCAGCCGGCGCCGGTTGCCACGAAGGCGGCGATCACCATGCCGGCGCAGGTCACCCGCGCGCCCAGCAATATGCCGGCCATCGGTTCGACCGACCGCGCGCCGAGCGCCGACGGCTACGAGTTCCCGTCCGAGGAACTTCTCCAGGAAGCGCCCGTCGGCCAGGGCTTCTTCATGACGCAGGAGCAGCTGGAACAGAATGCCGGCCTGCTTGAAAGCGTGCTCGAAGATTTCGGCGTCAAGGGCGAAATCATCCACGTGCGTCCCGGTCCGGTCGTCACGCTCTATGAATTCGAACCGGCGCCGGGCGTGAAATCGTCACGCGTCATCAATCTTGCCGACGATATCGCCCGCTCCATGTCGGCGCTTTCGGCCCGCGTCGCTGTCGTACCCGGCCGCAACGTCATCGGTATCGAACTGCCGAACGCCACCCGTGAGACCGTCTATTTCCGCGAGCTGATCGAATCCGTCGATTTCCGCAAGACCGGCTACAAGCTGGCGCTTTGCCTTGGCAAGACGATCGGCGGCGAGCCTGTCATTGCCGAGCTTGCGAAGATGCCGCATCTGCTCGTCGCCGGCACCACCGGCTCGGGCAAATCGGTGGCGATCAACACCATGATCCTGTCGCTGCTCTATCGGCTGAGCCCGGATCAGTGCCGCCTGATCATGGTTGATCCGAAGATGCTCGAACTCTCCGTCTATGACGGCATCCCGCATCTGCTCACCCCCGTCGTTACCGACCCGAAGAAGGCCGTGATGGCGCTGAAGTGGGCCGTGCGCGAGATGGAGGATCGTTATCGCAAGATGTCGCGGCTCGGTGTCCGCAACATCGACGGCTACAACCAGCGCGCAGCCGCTGCCCGCGAAAAGGGCGAGCCGGTCATGTGCACGGTCCAGACCGGCTTTGAGAAGGGCACCGGCGAGCCGTTGTTCGAACAGCAGGAAATGGATCTGGCGCCGATGCCCTACATCGTCGTCATCGTCGACGAGATGGCCGACCTGATGATGGTCGCCGGCAAGGAGATCGAAGGCGCGATCCAGCGGCTGGCGCAGATGGCGCGTGCTGCCGGTATCCACCTGATCATGGCGACGCAGCGCCCCTCGGTCGACGTCATCACCGGCACGATCAAGGCGAACTTCCCGACCCGCATCTCGTTCCAGGTGACCTCGAAGATCGACAGCCGCACGATCCTGGGCGAACAGGGTGCCGAACAGCTGCTTGGCCAGGGCGACATGCTGCATATGCAGGGCGGCGGACGCATCGCCCGCGTCCACGGTCCCTTCGTCTCCGACCTCGAGGTCGAACACGTGGTCGCGCACCTGAAGACGCAAGGCCGTCCGGAATACCTCGAGACCGTCACGGCCGACGAGGAGGAAGAGGAGCCCGAGGAGGAGACGCCGGTCTTCGACAAGAGCGCGCTTGCCTCCGAAGACGGCAACGAGCTCTACGACCAGGCGGTCAAGGTGGTCTTGCGCGACAAGAAGTGCTCGACGTCCTACATCCAGCGCCGCCTCGGCGTCGGTTACAACCGTGCCGCCTCGCTGGTCGAGCGCATGGAGAAGGAAGGCCTCGTCGGCCCGGCAAACCATGTCGGCAAGCGCGAGATCATCTACGGCAACCGCGACCACATGAGCGCGCCCGACAACGACGACATGGATTGAGGGAAGCCGCCCTTGGGCGAACTTCAGGCTTGAACAAGGCCGGCCGCGAAGCTCGCGCTTCGCGGCCTTTTGTTTGCGTGGAAGCTGCAGAGACGGCAGTGACGGCGCAATATATGGCGCGAGCGTGAGCTACTTCACCGCGAACGCAGCGTCTGAAATTCCGGGTCGGGCTCCCAAATCCTGCTCGGTCATGGCATCAAAACTGCCGTAGTAGAACTCGGCACCGTAGTTCCAGACGCAGAGAATCGGAACCTTGCCGCTAACGAGTGCGAAACCGACGACCACCCCATTCGCATCGATGATCTTGCTTGCCGTCTCGATCGTTTGCTCTGTGACGGGCAAGCGGTCGAGCAACTGGTGGACTTCAACGGCCCCCATTCCGCCACGTCATAAGGCCCCTCAAGGGGCGGTTGTCTACGAGAATGCTTTCGCCGCCGCTCGCACATCGTATCCGGATCGCGGAGCGGTCGGAGAACTCGATGCGAAGAGCGATCGGATTGGTCCGATTCAAGACCCCTTTGAAGCTGAACAAATCCGCGCTGATCGATCGTATCTTCATTCCGGCCATCACGTGCGTCGAACAAAACAGTCAGGTGTCGGGGCGATCAGCAGCTTTCCGGCGCGTTGAAGACCGCTTCGAGCGCATGGCCATCCGGATCGATGACGAAGGCGGCGTAGTAGGCAGGCCCGTAGTGGAGCCGCAGGCCGGGCGCGCCGTTGTCCCGGCCGCCGCAAGATAGGGCGGCTTGATGGAATTTGTCGACGGCCAGTCGGTCCGGTGCCGCAAGGGCAAGGTGGAAG
>NZ_JAEPRP010000220.1:0-10695 GCF_016652895.1 Ensifer sp. SSB1 | reverse complement strand
TTTTCGCAGGTGCAGCAAAACCGACGGCGGCAACAAACAAAATACGGGCGGACGAGCGCTCGCCCGCCCGCAGACCACCGCAGCAGTCTTGGGAGATTGTTTTTCCCCGGCTTATGGCCGGCCGTAGCCGCCGCCCGTCGGCGTCACCACCGTGAAGGCTTCGCCGGCTTCGAGAACCGTATGGGCGCAACCGGACAGTTCCTCCGTCCGGCCGTCGTTGCGGCGCACGAGATTACGGCCGAGTTCGCCCGGGCTGCCGCCCTTGATGCCGAAGGGCGCCACGCGGCGGTGACCGGAGAGGATGGCGAAATCCAGCGTCTCGCGGGCGCGGATCGTGCGCTTGGTACCGTTGCCGGCATTCCACTGGCCACGGCCACCCGAACCGACCCGAATATGGAAGTCTTCGAGCACCACCGGGAAGCGGGTTTCGAGGATTTCCGGATCGGTGAGGCGCGAATTGGTCATGTGGGTGTGGACCGCATCGGCGCCGTTATAGCCGGGGCCGGCGGGCGCGCCGGAGCAGATCGTCTCGTAATACTGATAGTTGTCGTTGCCGAAGGTCAGATTGTTCATCGTCCCTTGCGCTCCGGCCTGGCTCTGGACCGCGCCGAACAGGCAGTTGGTCACGGCCTGGCTGACCTCGACGTTGCCGGCGACGACTGCCGCCGGATAGCGCGGCGTCAGCATCGTGCCCTCGGGGATGACGATGTGGATCGGACGCAGGCAACCGGCATTCATCGGAATGTCCGCCTCGACGAGCACGCGGAAGACGTAGAGCACTGCCGCGCGGGTGACCGGCGCCGGGGCGTTGAAGTTGTCGCCCCGCTGCTCGGAAGTACCGGTGAAATCCACCGTCGCCTCACGCTTGTCGCGGTCGACGGTGATCTTGACGACGATGCTGCAGCCCTGGTCCATCTCGTAGGAGAATTCGCCGTCGGGCAACTGGTCGAGCACGCGGCGCACGCTTTCGGCGGCATTGTCCTGGACATGGCCCATATAGGCCTCGACCACGTCCTCGCCGAACTGGGCGATCATTTTCTTGAGCTCGGCAACGCCCTTTTCGTTGGCCGCAACTTGAGCCTTCAGGTCGTTGACGTTCTGCAGGATGTTGCGCACCGGATAGCGCGCACCGTTCAAGAGCGCTTCGAGCTCTGCCTCGCAGAAGCGGCCGGCATCGATGAGCTTGAAGTTGTCGATATAGACGCCTTCCTCCTCGATGTTGGTGGCGAGCGGCGACATCGAGCCCGGCGAAATCCCGCCGATATCCGCATGATGGCCGCGGCTGGCGACCCAGAAACGGATCTCCTTGCCGGCATCGTCGAAAACGGGCGTGCAGACGGTAAGGTCAGGCAGGTGCGTGCCGCCGTTATAGGGCGCGTTGATCAGGAACACGTCGCCCGGATGGATGACCGGGTTCTCGCGGATCGCGGTCGCGACCGAGGCATCCATGGAGCCGAGATGCACCGGCATGTGCGGCGCATTGGCGACGAGATTGCCGCGGTTGTCG
Source organism: Ensifer sp. SSB1 (assembly GCF_016652895.1). Classification (NCBI taxonomy): domain Bacteria; kingdom Pseudomonadati; phylum Pseudomonadota; class Alphaproteobacteria; order Hyphomicrobiales; family Rhizobiaceae; genus Ensifer; species Ensifer sp. SSB1. The sequence continues at coordinate 9,188 of NZ_JAEPRP010000220.1, read as the reverse complement.
AAGACGGCGCAGGAGAAATCCAGCCGTTCCTTGATATTGACGGAATAGGCGGTGTTCTGCAGCGTCACGCCCATCTGCTCGGCGATCGACATGAACAGGTTGTTGAAGATCTCCAGCATGACCGGGTCGGCATGGGTGCCGATCGCGCTCTGCTGCTGCAGCGCCTTCACGCGGCGAAGCACGATATGGTCCTTCGCCGTCAGCTCCGCCTGCCAGCCGTCCTCGACGACGATGGTCTGGTTCGGTTCGATGATGATCGCAGGGCCGTCGAGCCGCTGGCCGGGCGCGATTTCGGCGCGCAGCAACACCGGCGCATCGTGGAACTGGCCCTGTGAATAGAAACGCGTGCGCCGTGCGACATCCGGCGCGCCCTCCGTGACCGCACCACCTTCGCGCTCCATCTGGGAAGCGCCACCGCCAACCGTTTCGACTTCGACGGCGTCAATGACCAGCGCCTTGTTGTCGGCGACGAAGCCGAAGCGACGCTTGTGCAAGGTCTCGAACTCCGCGCGAAGGCGGGCGATATCGTCATGCGCGGGGAAGGTCGCGTCGACCGCAAGCACCGTGTCGGTGCCGGCATAACGGATATGGGCGCGCAGATGCGTGCGGATCTCGTCGCGGGCGATCCCTTGTGCTTCGAGTTCGCCGAGGCAATCGACTTCCAGCTCGGCGCCTAGCGTGCTGAGTGCCGCCGGTGCGTGGTCGTCGAGCGCGACGCCCAGTGCCTTCTGGCGCGTCGAGCGGATATCGGCGAGCCCCATGCCATAGGCCGAAAGCAGGCCGGACATCGGGTGCACGAGTATGCTCTTCATGCCGAGCTGGTCGGCAACGAGGCAGGCGTGCTGGCCGCCGGCGCCGCCGAAGCAGCTCAGCGCATACCGGGTCACGTCGTAGCCGCGCTGCACGGAAATCTTCTTGATCGCCTCGACCATGTTGGCAACGGCGATGCGGATGAAGCCGTCGGCCACATCCTCGGGGCTGCGGCCATCGCCGATCTCAGAGGCCATCGCGGCAAAGCGGCCGCGCACGGTCTCGACATCGAGGCGTTCGTCCTGGTTCGGGCCGAAGAGCGCCGGGAAAAAATCCGGCAGCAGCTTGCCGAGCATGACGTTTGCATCGGTGACCGCGAGCGGGCCACCATTGCGGTAGCAGGCGGGGCCGGGGTTGGCGCCGGCCGAGTCCGGGCCGACGCGGAAGCGCTCGCCGTCGAAATGCAAGATCGACCCGCCGCCGGCGGCAACGGTATGGATCAGCATCATCGGCGCGCGCACGCGCACGCCGGCAACCTCGGTCTCGAACGCCCGCTCATATTCGCCGTCGAAATGGGCGACATCCGTCGAGGTGCCGCCCATGTCGAAGCCGATGACGTGATCGAAGCCTGCAGCTTCGCCGGTCTTTGCAAGGCCAACGACACCGCCGGCCGGACCGGAGAGGATCGCATCCTTGCCCTGGAACATCTCCGCCGCCGTCAGGCCACCCGAAGACATCATGAACATGACGCGTGCACCGGTGCGGGCGATATCGAGTTCGCTCGAAACCTGGGCGACGTAGCGGCGCAGAACAGGGGAGAGATAGGCATCGATGACCGTTGTGTCGCCGCGGCCGACATATTTGATCAGCGGCGAGACTTCGTGGCTGACCGAGACCTGCTCGAAGCCGAGTTCGCGGGCGATCCGAGCGACGACCGCCTCGTGCTCCGGATGTTTGTAGGCATGCATGAAGACGATGGCGACGGCCTTGTAGCCCTTGCCCTTGAGGTCTTCGAGCGCAGCGCGCGCCTTTGCTTCGTCGAGCGGCTGCTCGATCGTGCCGTCGGCCAGCACGCGCTCATCGAGCTCGACGATGTCCTGGTAGAGCGCTTCCGGCTTGATGATCTCGGTCGCGAAGATCTTCTTGCGTTCCTGGTAGCCGATCTTCAGAGCGTCGCGGAAACCCTTGGTGGTCACCAGCGCTAAGGGCTCGCCCTTGCGCTCGAGCAGCGCATTGGTGGCGACCGTCGTGCCCATGCGCACTTCGCCGATCAGACCGGTCGGGATCGGCGCGCCGGTCGGCAGGCCGAGATGCAGGCGAATGCCCTGGACGGCGGCGTCGCGGTAGGCTTCCGGATTTTCGGACAGCACCTTGCGCGCATGCAAAGCACCTTGTGGGTCCCGACCGATGACATCGGTGAAGGTGCCGCCACGGTCGATCCAGAAGTCCCAACTGCCGGTTTCGCGTGCGCTCATTGTCCATCCCTCTCGTTCGCGAGCCGCATCATTGTGCAAGCCCGGAAATTCATCAAAGCAGTTCGTTGACAAAATGTCGATAAAATGATGACATAAAATCGTCAAGATGAGGAAGAGCTGAATGACGAAGAAGGCTGAGGAGAGCTTTGAAGGTCGGGAATGGGCTGGAAACGCCCTGCCCGAACATCTGAAGCCGGTCGCGGCCATCGGTCCGATCGTTTCCTCCGCGCACCTTGCCGAAGGCGGCTCCCCAGGTCTCTCCGAAGTGGAATACGGGCTGATCCTCGCATCGCACGCCTTTCATCGCTGGATGATGCGCTGCATGGCCGCTGCCGGCGTCCCCGGGCTTTCCCCCATCGAAATTCTGATCCTGCACACGATCCGCCATCGCGATCGCGGCAAGAAGCTCGCCGACATCTGCCTCGTGCTCGATATCGAAGACACCCATGTCGCGACCTATGCCATCCGCAAGCTCGAAGCCGCCGGCTTGGTGACGACGGGCAAGGAAGGCAAGGAAAAGACCATCCTCATCACCGACAAGGGCTCGGACGCCTGCACGCGCTACGCTCAGATTCGCGAGCGCCTGCTGGTCTCCTCCACTGCCAAGGCACGTCCTTCCGAAGAGACGCTTTCCGAGATCGCCGCCGTCCTGCGTTTCATGTCGGGCGCCTATGAACAGTCCGCGCGCGCCGCGACCACATTGTAACAAGGAAGACCGCGTGACCGCCGATACGCCTGCGCCGCTGCTCGCCGTTGAGAAACTTTCCGTCGCCTTCAACGGCAATCCTGTCGTCGAAGACCTGAGCTTCACGGTCACGCCGGGACGTACGCTCGCGATCGTCGGCGAATCCGGCTCCGGCAAATCGGTGACCTCACTTTCGATCATGCGGCTTGCCGACATGATGGGCGGCCAGTTCCCGACCGGCCGCATCCTGTTTCGCGGCAAGGACGGCGAAATCGACCTGACGAGTGCCCCGCAGAAGACCATGCGCGCCATCCGCGGCAAGGAGATCGCCATGATCTTCCAGGAGCCGATGACCTCGCTGAACCCCGTCTTCACCATCGGCGACCAGGTTGCCGAAGTGCTGATGCTGCACGAAAAGATGACGAAGGCCGAAGCCCTTGTCGAGACGCGCCGCCTGCTCGACATGGTGCGGCTCCCTGATAGCGCCGAACTGATCGGCCGCTATCCGCACCAGCTTTCCGGCGGCATGCGGCAGCGCGTCATGATCGCCATGGCGCTCGCCTGCCGGCCGAAACTGCTGATCGCCGACGAGCCGACCACCGCGCTCGACGTGACCATCCAGGCGCAGATCCTGACGATCATCCGCGACCTGCAGAAAGAACTCGGCATGGCGGTGATCTTCATCACCCATGACATGGGCGTCGTCGCCGAGATGGCCGACGACGTCGTGGTCATGTGGAAGGGCCGCAAAGTCGAGGAAGGCCCGGTCGGAGAGATCTTCGAGGCGCCCAAGCACCCCTATACCCAGACGCTGCTTTCGGCCGTGCCGAAACTCGGCAGCATGACCGGCGAGGAATTCCCGAAGCGCCTGCCGCTGACCATGATGGTCGACGGCGAGCCGAAGCGCGTCGGCGATACCCATATCCAGCGCACCGCCCGCTACGACGCAGCGCCGATCCTGTCGGTCCGCGACCTCGTCACCCGCTTCGACGTGCGCAAGAACCTCTTCGGCAAGGCGACGCACCGCGTGCACGCGATCGAAAACGTCAGCTTCGACATCTTCCCGGGCGAAACGCTGGCGCTCGTCGGCGAGAGCGGCTCGGGCAAATCGACGATCGGTCGCACGATCCAGCAGCTCCAGGCACCGACATCGGGCGAGATCCTCTTCGGCGGCCGGCCCGTCTCGGCAATGAGCTACGCCGAACGGCAGAAGCTGAAGCAGGAAATCCAGTACATCTTTCAGGATCCCTTTGCCTCGCTCGACCCGCGCAAGACCGTGGGCTTCTCCATCGCCGAGCCGATCCGCACCCATGGCCTGATCCTTGGCGAAAAGGAAATCGAGAAGCGCGTACACGAACTCCTGGAGCGCGTCGGCCTGACGGCCGCGCACGCCAAGCGCTATCCGCACGAGTTCTCCGGCGGCCAACGCCAGCGCGTCTGCATTGCCCGCGCGCTCGCCTCGCGCCCCAAGCTGATCATCGCTGACGAAGCGTTGTCCGCGCTCGACGTCTCCATCCAGGCGCAGATCATCAATCTGTTCATGGAGCTGCAGGAGCAGGAAGGCCTCGCCTATCTCTTCATCAGCCATGACATGGCGGTGGTCGAGCGCATGAGCCACCGTGTCGCCGTGCTCTATCTCGGCCAGGTCATGGAATTCGGCAGCCGCGCCCAGGTGTTCGAGACGCCGGGTCATCCCTATACCCGCCGGCTGCTTTCCGCCGTCCCGGTCGCCGAGCCCGGCAAGGGCCGCGAGCGTGCCATGCTGGAAGGCGAGATCCCGAGCCCGATCCGCCGTGTCGGCAACGAACCTGCGGTGCTGCCGCGCAAAGAGATCGCCCCTGGCCATTTCGTGGCCAAGGACGCGTAAGCCGCTTTCTTTTCTTTTGAAGAAGGCTGTCGAAACAGGAGTGAGTAAATGATCAACAAAAAGGGGATCCACGCCGCCTTCATCGCCCTCGCGATGGCCGGCAGTATCATGACCGCCGCCCCGGCTTTTGCCGCCGGCACGCTGACGGTGTCGTCGCCGCAGGATCCGGGAAGCTGGGACCCGGTCGACACCTTCCTCGTCAACTGGGCATCCGTCGCCACCAATATCTACGACGGCCTGACCTATCGCGGCCCGGACCTCAAGCTCGTGCCCGGCCTTGCAACCTCGTGGGAAGAGCTCGACGGCGGCAAGCGCCTGCGCTTCACGCTGCGCGAAGGCGTCAAGTTCCACAATGGCGAGCCCTTCAACGCGGAAGCGGTAAAGTTCACTTTCGACCGCCTGCTCGGCGAAGAAGGCTCCAAGGGCCCGCAGAAGTCCAACTATGCCGTGATCGAGAAGGTCGAGATCGTCGACGAAAAGACGGTCGACCTGGTTCTCAAGACCCCGGATCCGGTGCTGCTCACCAAGCTTGCAGGCTATGGCGCGATGATCGTGCCGCCGAAGTACATCCAGGAAAAGGGCGAGGACTACTTCAACGCCCATCCGGTTGGAACAGGCCCGTTCAAGTTCGTCTCCTATGAGCCGAAGGTCGGGATCAAGCTCGAAGCCTTTGCCGAGCATTGGGGTGGCGCGCCGAAGCTTTCCAACCTCAACTACCGCTTCATCTCGGAGCCGGCGACCGCCGTTGCCGAACTGCAGGCCGGCCGTGTCGATCTCGTCATCCCGCCGACCATTCCGATCGGCATGATCCCGACGATCCAGGACGACAGCAATCTGGAGATCGTCACCAGCGCCGGCCCGACGGTCTATGCTCTGCGCTTCAACACCCGCGACGGCATCACCAAGGATCCGAAGGTCCGCAAGGCGCTGATCCTCGGCGTCGACCGCGATACCATCATCCAGTCGATCCTCGGCGGCCAGGCAGACCCGATCGCCAGCTTCCAGGGCAAGCTCTCCTTCGGCTTCGATCCGGCGATGAAGCCGCTGCCCTATGATCCGGAACAGGCCAAGGCGCTCCTGAAGGAAGCCGGCGTCGCGCCGGGTGCCTCGGTGCAGATCGACGTTCGTGGAAACGAAGCGACCTTCAACGAGGTCGTGCAGGCGATCGCGAGCTACCTGCAGCTCATCGGCATCAACGCGACGATCAAGCCCTATGAAACCAACGTTCTCTTGAACGACATCATCCCCGCCGGCAAAACCGGCGCGATGTTCCAGCAGTCCTGGGGCGGCTGGACGCTCGACTACGACAACACGGCGTACTCGATGTACCACTCCGGCGAAAAGTGGAACCCCTACGACCAGGATCCGGAGCTCGACAAGCTGCTCGAATCCCAGCGTTCGATCACCGACCAGGCCAAGCGTGAGGAGATCCTCAAGCAGATCGCCAACTACGCCGCCGACCGTGCGCTCGAAATGCCGCTCTACAACCTCAACGCCATCTTCGGCGTGAGCAAGCGCGTCAAGAACTTCGTGCCGGTACCGGACAGCCGCCTGCGGCTGACGGATGTGACGGTCGAGTAAGCAAATCGGTCCGCCGCTCCACTTTTTGGCGGCGGACCATTCTCTTTAAAGGGCGGGTCACTTGGCCGGATTTCTGATCAAACGTTTTCTGCAGGCGGTCTTCGTCGTGTTCGTCGTGACACTGACCGTCTCCTATGCCATCCGGTTTACCGGTGACCCCGCGCTGATGCTCGCGCAGGGTGCGGGCAGCGTGACCGAGGCAGACCTCGTGCGCATCCGTGAGGGGCTCGGCCTCAATCAGCCGTTCCTCGCGCAATATGCCGATTTCATCAAAGGCATGTTTACCCTCGATTTCGGCCGTTCGTTCCTCGGCGGCACCCCGGTTTCGCAGCTGATTGCCACGGCACTGCCGGCAACCATGCTGCTCGCCTTCACCTCGCTGATCGTTTCGATCCTCATTTCCGTTCCGCTCGGCATCCGTGCCGCCGTCGCACGCGGCAAATGGGCCGACCAGGCGATCCGCATCCTGTCGCTGATCGGGCTTTCCTTCCCGAACTTCTGGCTGGCGATCATGCTGGTGCTGTTGTTCTCGATCGTGCTCAAATGGCTGCCGCCGAGCGGAATGGACGGTTTCGCGAGCTTTATCATGCCCGCGCTGACCATGGGCATCATCCTGACGGCGACGAACGTGCGGCTGGTGCGCACCGCCATGCTCGAAACCCTGCAATCGCAATACATCATGGTTGCCCGCGCCAAGGGCCTCAGCGAAAGCAAGGTGCTCTACAAGCATGCGCTTCGTAACTGCGCGATCCCGCTGATCACCTATTTCGGGCTGCAGTTCGGTGGCCTGCTCGGCGGCATCGTCGTCGTCGAGCTCGTGTTCAACTGGCCGGGCATGGGCACGCTCGCCTTCGATGCGGTCGCGTCCCGCGACTATCCCGTGCTCCAGGCGGTCATCACCGTGCTTTCGCTGATGATCGTGTTCGTCAATCTTCTGGTCGATATCGCCTATGGCCTCGTCGACCCGCGCATCCGGACGGAGTGAGCCGATGACGACCAAGGCTGCAAACTCCCGTTTCGCCCGTTTCCGCAATCTCGAATTCATCCTCGGCGCGCTTCTGACGGGTGGCATCTGCCTCGCAGTGCTCCTCTCCGGCGTGCTGTTTCCCGGTGGCGTCGACAAGATCGACCTGATGGCGCGGCTAACCCCGCCCTTCGTCAACTGGGCGCATCCGCTCGGCACCGACCCGCTCGGCCGCGACGTGCTTGCCCGGGTGGTTGCCGGCGGCAAGATCTCGCTGCTGGTCGGCCTGACGTCGGTCGCCGGCGCTGTCGTCGTCGGCGTCGTCATGGGGCTCGTCTCGGGTTACTATCGCGGCTTCTGGGACATGCTCGTCATGCGCTTTGCCGACGTGCAGCTGGCGCTCCCCTTCATCCTGCTCGCGATCACCTTCATCGCCATCGTCGGCGGCGGGCTTGGCAATACCATCATCCTGCTGATCGTGTCGCAATGGGTGCAGTATGCCCGTCTCGTGCGCGGATCTGTGCTGTCGCTGCGCGAACGCGAATTCATCCAGTCCGCCCGCGCCATCGGCGTGCGCGACTACAAGATTCTGTTCCAGCACCTGCTTCCGAATCTCATCGGTCCGGTCATCGTGCTGATGACGTTGAACGTCGCCAACAACATTCTGCTCGAAAGCAGCCTCACCTTCCTCGGCCTCGGCGTCGATCCGCTGATCCCCAGCTGGGGCGGCATGCTCGCCGACGGCCGCACCTACCTGCAGAACGCCTGGTGGGTCAGCGTCTTCCCGGGCCTTGCGATCCTGCTCACCGTTCTCGGCCTCAATCTTCTCGGCGACTGGCTGCGCGACAGCCTCGACCCAACCGGTAGAACCTCACGATGACGACGATTTTCGAAGGCGCCTTCGAGCGCACGCTCGCTACCCTTCTCACCACCTACGGCAAGGAAGCCGCCCGCGGCACCAAGCTCGAAGCCTGGCTTTTCGACGATGCCGCCAGCCGCAAGGCCGCCGAACAGAAACTCGCAAGCTTCGGCGTCAAGGCGGCGATCAGGAGCGCCTACAAGCCGCTGCTGCATTTCTTCCTCGAAGAGGTCGACCGCGCAGCGCTCGCCAGCGTCGTCATCCGCTATCCCCAGAATGAAGGCGCCGCACCGAACCGCTTCCTGCTCGAAGCCTATCCGCTGGCTGCCCTTGTCGGCGATGCCGAGATTAGCTTCGAAGCCGGCAGCGCCAGGGCTTTCACCTACGATGTGGCCCTGACCTTCCGCAGCGGACGCCAGGAAAATCACGCGGTCTTCGCACCGAACCGCATCCACACCGACTTCGTCGGCGAGACGTTGCTGTCGCCGACCGGCTGGATCCGTCTGGACGAGGGTTGCGACAAGCATCGCGAATGCCACCTGGAGACCGATTACGAGCGGCTCTTTTCCGGCACGATGCGGGCGATCGCCGATCATGCCTGGGGCGACAGCGAGCCCTATTTCGAAGAGCTCAACATCCGCGTGACCCTGCCGATCACCGACTTCCGTCTGCCCGTCGGCGAAGAGGTCATCAGCCTCCGCGAGGCGCTGCACGAGGATTTCTATTTTTCGCTGCTCGAAGTCTTCCAGAAGAAATCGGGCCGCCCACTCGGCGACCGCGGTCTGAAGCCCGGCCAGATCGTGCCGGAGATCGTCTTCGGCGTCGGCAAGCCGACCGTCATCGTTGAGGCGCGGCCGCTGCAGGCGACGGATGTCGACGGCGAGGCCCAGCCGATCGAGACGGCCGAAGCGCCGCTGACGGTCGCTCAGATCCATGCCGAACTCGCCGCAATCGAAGGCCAGCCCTTCGAGGCGCAGTCGCGCGCCGGACGCGCGGTGAAGGCCCGC
>NZ_JAEPRP010000219.1:0-10698 GCF_016652895.1 Ensifer sp. SSB1 | reverse complement strand
TTTGGCTCTGACGCAGATTTGATGCATCGCTTTCATGTCGCACCGATCAGCCGGGCTTGAAGAAGATCGAGCTTTCCGCGTCCGTACATTTGGCGTTTTACCAGCTTGAGCTTGGTTATCTGCCCTTCGGTCTGCCCATTGGACCAAGGTGAGACGATCGCCGCTCGAACCGCCTTAATGTCTTTCGCTACGCCGTTGCCAAAGGAGGCGACCAGACTGTCCTGGGCGCGGTCGATCCACGGTATGAGTTGGCTTTCCATTTTTCGCCGAACCATCACATGGAAGTCGGCAATTATATCGCGAGCCGAAATGAGCAGCGGGACGCCGTTTTCGATCGCGGCGATGGTGACGGTTTCGGATTTCGTCAGGTTGTCTCTGTTGGTTGTTAAGAGGCGAGCGATCGTCCTGGCGGAGGGAGTGCGGGTCAACGTATCCGCGTCCGCCTTGTCGGCCCGCTTCCGCCGTGTAGCCCATTCACTTACGACTCGGCGCGAACCGCGAAAGCCCTGTATTCTCAAACACCGCCATAGTTCAGTTCCGTTTCGCCTTCCGGCGGCCCATTGTGCATCGAGCCACTCCAAGTACATTTCCAACGAACTTTCTCGCGATCGAAAGACATCGTTTCGTTGCCCTCTGAGCACCTGACGGACCAAGCCGCGACTATGACCGGTGCGCCGCACGATTTCCTTGATCGTCATGCCGTCCTTCGACAGCGCCATGATGGCCCCGTTGGTCTGCTCCCGTCTGAGATAGCCTTCGTATTGAAGCCGTTCGGCCGCGGTCAGCAGTTTCGGATCGACGCGCGTTGCGCCGAGCGTCTTGCGGATTTGCCGCATCGATTTGCGGACCGCGTCCAGGAATGCACGGCTGGCATTCTCCATCAAATGCCATCGATCAGCGACCTGCACAGCATCAGGCAACGCCCTTGCGGCCGCCAGCCCGTAAGCGCCGCCACGGTCGCGGGCAACGATTTGGATTTGGGGGTTCTGCCGCAGCCAAGCCTCCGCCGTCGCGGGCTCGCGGTCTGGCAGCAGACTGACCGGACGTCGCCGTTCCAGATCACACACAATCGTGCCGTAGCGATGATTGCGACGCCAGGCCCAATCATCGATGCCAATCACTGACGGTGGGGCTGACGGCGGAAGGCCTTGCCGGCGAATGACGCGTAGCAAGGTGTCGTTGCTGACGGGAAGCATCAGACGTTGGGCAAAACGAGCCGCCGGGCGTCCACCAAGCGCGAGGGCCAAGTGATGGACAAGATGCTCGAGGCGTCCGGTTCGTCTGGCATAAGGCGGCAGTACATCACCAAACCGCTCGGCGAATATCTGCCTCCCACAAAGCACGGCATCACACGCGAACCTCCGAGTGCGGACGAGAAGCCTGACGCGCCTTCCTGACAGGGGAAGGTCCGCGACCTGGCGGCAATAGCGACTTCGGACCGTTCGAGACATTCGTCCGCATGCTGGGCAAGCGGCCGTTGCGCTGGTTGCGGCAAGCAGGATGCAGGTCTCATCGCCGGCGCGCGTAATGCGTTCAGCAATGAAGCCAGCCGGGACCAAATCAGAAGCGCACAGCTTCGTGCTCATCATACTGATTCCTTTGTGGAAACCAGCAACGCAGCATCGTTACGACTGCATCAAAAATGAGTCAGAGCCCAATTTTGCCCCCCCCTCAGATTTCATCTGACCATCCGGCTTTCTTGCGACGGATGGAACGGGAGTTGAAGCGAGTGGACACGATTGCGCGTGTTCGACGGGCCTTGGCTGGTCGGTCGAGAAGGTCGTCCGGGAACTCCAAGTTCCGCGCAACACGGCGCGCAAGATACTGCGCTCCGACGAGACCGATTTTACCTATGAACGCACATGGCAACCTCTGCCAAGGATCGGCCCCTGGAAGGCTGGGATCGAGCGGCTTCTGACAGCCAATGAGGGAAAGCCGTCGATCCTTCTAGGGACCCATATCCGCGAGAATGCTGCATTACTGCTGCATCCGGTTCGTCGCTCATTGCGCGTCCTCCGATCGGTCCGCCGAGGGTCGCCAGCCGCGGGCGAAACCGAGGCTCATAGATATCTCGGCCAGTGCCAACTGCTGACGAAGGTGCTTGCAGTCGGCCAGCAGAGTCCGGATCGTAGCCTCTGCGTCACCATCGTGCCAAGCCACGGCCGCGGCAACCTCGTCGATTCCTTCAGCTTGCTCTTCGATCTCGATTTGTCGGTAGGCGACGGACATAGTTTCTCCTGCTCCAGTTCGCGCTGGAGTGCTTCATCTTCGGTTTTCAGGTGGCGGCCGCATCGCCGATGTTCTTATTATGTTCCTGTCAGACGAAGAGTCAATCGAAGGCTGCCAATTCTTCCCTACCAATCGCATGCCGATCTGTGATGGCGATCATCCGACTGATATCATTGAGTGATATAATCTGCAGGAGGCTGTTCCATCGCCTCTAAGGGGTGGCTGCGGATTGCTTCGCGAAGCCCGCAGCTTCGCCTGTTGACGGTCTCCATAATATCCATTAACGTGGATATATGGATACAAATTCAGCCATAGCTGCGCTCGCCGCTCTTGCCCAAAGCACCCGTCTCGACACGTTTCGGCTACTCGTCAAGCACGAGCCTGACGGTCTGCCCGTCGGCGAGTTGGCTAAAACCATCGACGTGCCGCAAAACACGATGTCTGCACATCTCAAGATACTGACACAGGCGGGCCTGATCGCCGGCGAGCGGCATAGCCGATCAATCGTCTACCGCGCAAACCTTGATGTCTTCCGGGAGCTGACTTTGTTCCTGATCAGGGACTGCTGTGGTGGCAATGCGGAGATTTGCACCCCACTCATTGCCGAACTCATGCCCTGCTGCCCGCCAGCAAAGGTGACCGCATGAGTTTTCGTAACTCTCAGAACCCGGATCAACACCACTAGGGACAAGGACAATGTCTGACCGCGTTTATAACGTGCTCTTCTTGTGCACGGGCAATTCCGCTCGCTCTATTCTCGCCGAATCCATCCTCAACAAGGAAGGTGGCGGCCGCTTCAGGGCCTTCTCCGCAGGCAGCCAGCCAAAGGGCGAAGTCAATCCTCACGCCCTGAAGGAACTCGAAGCGCTCGGCTATTCGGCGGCTGGTTTTTCGTCGAAAAGCTGGGACGTCTTCGCTGAGCCAGGCGCACCACAGATGGATTTCATCTTCACCGTCTGTGATAGCGCGCACGGCGAAGCCTGCCCGGTCTGGATTGGTCATCCCATGACCGCGCATTGGGGTGTCGAGGACCCCGCTGCCGTTGACGGCTCCGAAGTCGAAATCCAGCGAGCCTTCGCGACCGCCGCTCGGTTCCTGAAAAACCGGATCATGGCTTTCCTCAGTCTTCCACATTCCTCCATCGACAAGCTCGCGCTCGAACAGCAACTGCGCCAGATCGGCCAAATGGAAGGCTCCACGCAGCCCCAGGAAATGGCAAGCTGATGTCATCGTTTGAACGATACCTCACCGTCTGGGTGTTTCTCTGCATTCTCGTCGGTATTGCGCTTGGACATTTGATGCCGGGCGTCTTCCAGGTGATCGGTGCGGCGGAAATCGCCAAGGTCAACATCCCCGTGGCCGTCCTCATCTGGCTGATGGTCATTCCCATGCTGTTGAAGATCGACTTCGGATCCTTGTCCAAGGTCGGCAGCTACTGGCGCGGGATCGGCGTCACCCTGTTCATCAATTGGGCGGTCAAGCCGTTCTCAATGGCCCTGCTCGGCTGGCTGTTCATCGGCTGGCTCTTCAGGCCCTTGCTCCCCGCTGACCAGATCGATTCCTATATCGCCGGCCTGATCATCCTCGCTGCGGCGCCTTGCACGGCCATGGTCTTCGTCTGGTCGAACCTCACCAAGGGCGAGCCCCATTTCACGCTGTCACAGGTTGCGCTCAACGACGCCATCATGATCGTCGCGTTCGCTCCCATCGTCGGCTTGCTGCTCGGCCTCTCGGCCATCACCGTGCCGTGGGACACGCTGATGATCTCGGTCGCGCTCTACATCCTCATTCCCGTGGCGATCGCGCAGGTCGTGCGGAAACTGATGATGGCCGATGGCAGCACGAAGGCGCTCGATCGCCTCCTGGCCAAGCTGCAGCCCCTCTCGCTTGTGGCGTTGCTGGCAACCTTGGTCCTGCTGTTCGGATTCCAGGGTGAACAGATCATCGCCCAGCCCACCATCATCGCGCTACTCGCCGTTCCGATCCTGATTCAGGTCTACTTCAATTCGGGCCTTGCATACCTGTTGAACCGCATGTCCGGAGAACAGCATTGCGTCGCGGGACCGTCCGCACTGATTGGGGCATCGAACTTCTTCGAACTCGCCGTCGCGGCGGCCATCAGCCTGTTCGGCTTCCAGTCGGGTGCCGCACTGGCAACCGTGGTCGGTGTCCTGATCGAGGTGCCAGTGATGCTGTCCGTCGTCTGGATCGTGAACCGTTCCAAGGGCTGGTACGAGGCAAGCCCATCCGTCGCCAGAAACACCGTCGCCGATAAAACGATTACCGAAAGGGCATGATCATGGACGTCACCATCTATCACAATCCTGCATGCGGAACGTCCCGCAACACCCTCGAAATGATCCGCAATGCGGGCATCGAGCCGACCATCATCGAATACGTGACCGCACCACCGACGCGCGACCAGCTCGTGCAGATGATTGCCGATGCGGGGCTTACCGTACGCGAAGCGATCCGCGAGAAGGGCACGCCCTATGCGGAGCTCGGCCTCGACAACCCGGACCTGACCGATGATCACTTGCTCGACGCCATGCTGAAGGATCCGATCCTGATCAATCGGCCGTTCGTGATCACGCCGATGGGCACGCGCCTATCCCGCCCGTCCGAGGTCGTCCTCGAAATCCTCCCCGACACCCACAAGGGCGCATTCACTAAGGAAGACGGCGAGAAGGTTCTCGACGAGAAGGGAAACCGCATTGTCTGAAGCATTTCCCGCCGCCGCCTCCGAACACCTCCGCCTGCCTGATCTCGACGCGCTTCGTCCTGAGTTCTCGACGCACAAACCACGCATCCTGATCCTTTACGGTTCGCTTCGGGAAATCTCCTACAGTCGACTACTCGCTCACGAAGCTCGTCGCCTGCTGGAGCATTTTGGCTGCGAGGTTCGGATATTCGATCCCAAGGGGCTGCCCCTGCCGGATGAAGCACCAATCAGCCACCCCAAGGTGAAGGAACTGCGCGATCTCTCCGAATGGTCGGAAGGCCAGGTCTGGGTCAGTCCAGAACGGCACGGCGCGATGACTGGTATCATGAAGGCCCAAATAGATTGGATACCGCTCTCCCTCGGCTCCGTTCGACCGACGCAAGGCAAGACCCTGGCCGTGATGGAAGTGTCCGGGGGCAGTCAGTCCTTCAATGCGGTCAACCAGATGCGCATTCTCGGCCGCTGGATGCGGATGATCACGATCCCGAACCAGTCGTCGGTCGCGAAGGCCTACCAGGAGTTCGACGCCGACGGACGAATGAAGCCTTCGTCCTTTTACGATCGTGTCGTAGACGTCTGTGAAGAACTGGTGAAGTTTACCTGGCTTACCCGAGATGCGTCACCGTACCTCACCGACCGATACAGCGAGCGGAAAGAGGATGCCGAAAAGCTAGAGAAGCGGGTACAGCTCAAGGCTATTTAATCGCCGACGTGCACCTGTTCGGCCTGTTCACAGGACAGGTGCACATGGCCTCACGCGTGCCGCCAAACTTTAACGGCGGAGATCAAAAGAATTACCGCGAGAGCTGGAAGCAGAAGACCATTCGGAACGACACCAAGCAGCAATCCGCCGATGAACGTCCCGACTACCGACCCCGCTGCCATGACGAGCAGGAACATCTTGTTGCGTCCGAGAACGGAAAAACTCTGGTCGCGACTGTAGCGGGTGAAACCGACGAGCATGGTGGGCAAGCTAACAGCCAGCGAGAGGCTTCCCGCAAGCTTGATATCCGCACCAAACAGCAGGACGAGCGTCGGGATCAGCAACTCGCCGCCGGCCACACCGAGCAACGAAGCCACTATGCCGATAACAAATCCCGCAACGACCCCAGCGACAAGCTGAGTGGCTCCGGTTAGCAAGGGTTGTCCCGATGTCGCATCATGCCCCGCGACAAGCACCACCGCGATGGCAACGAGAAGGCTGGCGATAACCTTATAAAGTGTCTGCGACTTCAGACGCGTTGCCCATCCCGCGCCGAACCACGCCCCGAGCAAGCTTCCCGCCAACAGATTGGCAACGATAGTCCAATTGTCGGCAATCGCGCTGAAAGGCACTGTCGCAGCACGGAATGGGAGAGCTGAGGCGACAACGACGAGACTCATGGCCTTGTTGAGGATGACAGCTTCCAACGCGCCGAAGTTGAACAGGCCGATCAGCAGCGGCAGCCGAAACTCCGCTCCGCCGAGACCGATCAATCCGCCCAATGCACCGATAATCCCACCACCGCCAAATGCCATCGGCAGATTGCGTGACGTTGAGTCTTTCACCAGTCCGTCTGCCAAAATCGTTGTATCCGGTTGGAGATTTCGCTTTCTATCCAGTTTTCAGCGAACAAGCGAGACGTGTTGTCCGGAAGAAGGTTCCGAATTTCCCGAAACAGTTCGCTCGATTTCGCCTATTTCGACAAATGCCGAAATAAGCCTTGACGCGCTCGGATCGCCACCATAGCTTATTTCCATGATTATCGAAGAAGCAGCATCTCAGCTTGAAGCCCTCGGAAACGTGACACGTCTCCGCATCTATCGCACGCTAGTTCGGGCCGGCGACGACGGCCTTCCCGTCGGACGGCTGCAGAAGAAGCTCGAAATCCCGGCCTCGACGCTCTCGCACCATCTGAAGCGGCTCGTGGATACTGGTCTGGTGGTCCAGGACCGTCAGGCGACGACCCTGATCTGCACCGCCCACTACCGCAACATGAACGCGCTTGTCGGCTATCTCGTCGACGAGTGCTGCATCGACGCCGGGTGCGCCAAGCGTCCCGAGAAGGCGGCTGTGTAAGCCCCTTTTTTGCGCACATATTTCGAACCTTCTGGAAATACGAAAGGAGATCCCATGACCTCGATTGAAAATCTCCCCGTCGCCGTCATCGGCGCTGGCCCCGTCGGACTTGCTGCCGCCGCGCGCCTCGTCGAGCGCGGTATGCAGCCGCTGATCCTGGAACGAGGTAAGAGCGTCGGCGCTGCGATGCTGGAGTGGGGCCATGTAAGGGTCTTCTCTCCATGGAGGTACAACATCGACGCGGCCGCGCGAACCCTCCTCGAGGCCGCTGGCTGGGATGCGCCAACGCCGGACCATCTGCCGAATGGGCGGGAAATTGTTGAAGAGTACCTCGCGCCGCTTTCGCGTGTCCCAGCGATTGCGAAGGGGCTGAAACTCGGGGCGACGGTTACCGCGGTCGCGCGCCACGGCCTGGACAAGGTATCCTCGGACGGGCGGGTCGGCAGACCGTTCGTCGTGCGATACTCCGACACATCCGGAGAGCACGACATCGCCGTCCGAGCCGTGATCGATGCTTCCGGCACATGGACGCAACCGAATCCCATGGGCATCAGTGGTCTCCCCGTCCGGGGCGAACGCTCCACAGACAAGGTTTCGTATGGGATCCCCGACGTCGCCGGCGCGCGCCGGGCCGACTTCATCGGCAAGCGTGTGCTCGTGGTCGGAGGCGGCCATTCCGCGATCAACGTCGCCTTGGCGCTGATGGAACTGCAGGAGACCGAACCCAAAACCGAAATCTTCTGGGCGCTCCGCCACAGCGGAGTCGAGCGTCTCCTCGGTGGAGGATTGAATGACCAGCTCCCGGAACGAGGAGCCCTCGGGCTGGCCGCCAAGCGAGCCATCGCCGATGGGCGTCTGAACATGCTGACCGGGTTCGCGGCAGAAGGCCTTGCGATCGACGGCAGTGGGCTTGTGATCGAGGGCACGGCGGGCGGTAAGCCAATCAGTGTTGCTGTCGATCAGGTCGTCGTCACGACCGGGTTCAGGCCCGACTTCTCGTTCCTCCGGGAACTGAGGGTCGAGGTCGATCCCGCTGTCGAAGCGCCACCCGCGCTCGCTCCGCTCATCGATCCGAACCTGCACTCCTGTGGCACGGTGCCACCACACGGCGTCGAAGAACTCAAACATCCGGAGAAGGATTTCTTTATCGTCGGCTCGAAATCCTACGGCCGCGCGCCGACCTTCCTGATGCTTACCGGCTACGAACAGGCGCGATCGGTCGTCGCCGAGATCGCGGGCGACCATGCGGCCGCGCGGCAAGTCGAACTCGTCCTCCCGGAAACGGGCGTGTGCAGCGCAGACCCTGTCACCACGTCAGCGGGCGGCTGCTGCGGCGGCCCCGCACCGGTGGAAATTGACGCGTGCTGCGCCGCCGACGCCGTCGCGAAATCCTCAGGCAAATCGGGCTGCGGCTGCGGCAGCTCGCCAAAGCCCGAGACCATCAGCGAAGGTGCCTGACGATGGAAAGCAAGCTGCCCGTGTGGACAGTCTGTGGTCTGGGTGTAACGCAGATCATTGGATACGGCACACTCTACTATGCCTTCAGCATCCTGGTGCCGGACATCGCTCGCGATATCGGTCGCTCACAGGAATGGGTGTTCGGGGCCTTCTCGATCGCCCTGTTCGTCGGGAGCATTGCTGCGCCTGTGGCGGGACATCTTGCTGACAAGTTCGGAGCAGGCCGTCTCATGGCCGCAGGCTCCATTCTGGCCGCCCTGTCGCTCTGCCTGACGGCGTTCGCACCGGGAGCGACGACGTTCGCAATCGGGCTGGCGATCACGGAGGTGGTGTCTACGGCGGTTCTCTACGCGGTGGCATTCACCGCCATCGTCCAGGTGGGAGGTCGCACGGCTCAAACTTCGATAGTCCACCTTACCCTGATAGCAGGATTCGCATCGTCAGTGTTCTGGCCGCTGACCTCATGGCTTCACGGGTATCTGTCCTGGCGCGAGATCTATCTGCTATTTGCCGCAATGAACCTTCTGGTCTGCCTTCCGGTTCATCTCGCATTGGGGCGGCTGACGTCCAGATCCGCTCCGGCGGTGGCAGCCACGACCGCTACGGTAGGGGATCGACGTCGCACGAACGGCAGTATGCTGGTGTTCTCCCTCATGCTGGTCGGCTTCGCCGTCGAGGGATACGCCCTCTCCGCAATCCTGGTACACATGGTTCCGCTGACGCAGGCACTCGGTCTTGGAGCGGCGGGATTGCTGGTGGCCTCCATGTTCGGCCCTGCTCAGGTCGCCAGCCGTCTGATCAACCTGGGATTTGGCAAGGAGCTATCCCAGCGTTGGCTCGCAGTCATTGCGACGGTGCTTCTGCCAATCGGCTTGGTGATCCTGCTCCTGACCACTCCCTGGGGACCCGGAGCGGTGTTGTTCGCGATCTGCTTCGGCCTCGGATCCGGCCTGACGAGCATCGTCGGCGGCACCCTGCCCCTCGAACTGTTCGGCCGCGAAGGCTACGGGCGGCGGCTTGGCTGGTGTACCTCCGCCAAGCAACTGACGTCCGCCATCGCCCCCGTCGCCATGGCGGTCTCCATGGGTGGTCTGGGTGTCGTGCACTCGCTTTGGATTACAGCCGCCGTCGGCATCGTGGGTGCCGCTGCATTTCTGGCGATCGTCATTGTCACCGCCGCGCAACGCGGGCCAGCGGCGACCGAGAGTGCCGCCTGATAGGTTCTTGCCGCGAATCCTGCCACCGTTAGCGGTAGCAGGATTCGCGGCAAGGCCCCGCGTCGGTGCACCGCACTCATTCCGTCGCGTACACCTCCGGCTTCTTGCCGTCTTTTGGCACCGTATAGATCACGAACGGTGCGGTCTTTGTGCCCACCATGCCCGGCGAGCCCATCGGCATTCCGGGCAAGGTGATGCCTGCGATCGGCGGCCGCTCCTTGAGGAGCTTGCGGACGATTGTCACCGGCACATGTCCGTCGACCACATAGCCGTCGATGAACATCGTGTGGCAGCCCTGCATGTTTTCCGGCACACCTGCCTTGCGGCTGATCTCGAGGAGATCGTTGGTCGGCTTCACGTCGACGTTGAAGCCGTTCTCGCGCAGGTAGGCGGCGTAACCCTCGCAACAGCCGCACTGCGGGTTCTTGTAAAGCGTGGCCTGCAGCGGATCGGCGATCGCCGGTGCGGCGAAGGCCATGAAAGCGGCGAGACTGGCGAAGCGGATTGAAGCGTTCATATCGGTTCTCCTTGCTTAGTTCGTTGGTTTAGGCGACGCGCAGCACGGTCATCAGGCCCGACATCTGGTGGTCCATGACGTGGCAATGCAGCATCCAGTCACCGGGATTGTCGGCGACGAAGGCGGCTTCAACGACATCCTTCGGAGCCATCAGCACCGTGTCCTGCCATTGGCCATGCGGGACCGGCCTGCCGTTGCGGCTCAAGACCCGCAGGCTATGCCCGTGGAAATGCATCGGGTGCCACCAGGTGGTGTCGTTGTGCAGTTCCAGCACCACGCTGCGGCCGCGCCTGAAGACCAGGGCGGGCTCCATTCCCGCATGGCCATCCCCGGTCATCGACTGGCCGTTGATCGCCCAGACAGCGCCATGACCCATGCCCATCATCCCGCCCATGCCCATCATTCCGCCCTGCATGTCCCCCCTCCCCATCATCGCGCTCATCATGCCGCCCTGGAGCGTCAACCTGTGGCGCTCCGCCGCGGCGATTTCGGGTGC
>NZ_JAEPRP010000218.1:0-10710 GCF_016652895.1 Ensifer sp. SSB1 | reverse complement strand
TCATCTTCTGGATCAATGAGTCCTGACCCTAGCTACATCGCTGCTGTCGCCGGAGCTCACTTTTTCGCGCCGTGGCGGTTTTGGAGAGGGGCACGTCTGAGCCGCACGACTGGAATGTTGAAGCTCTACCCAACGAGAATGCTCGCATCAATTTTCGGACGCCGAAGATCGGCAACCAACATCGGCAAAAATGTGAACGTATTGGCCGTATCAAATTGATTTAAATACAAAATATACGATAATGATATCGGCAATTTAGAACTTGTTTGATTTCCATGAAAGATCGGCAACCAACATCGGCAAGTTTCTTGATTTATGCACGCTAAGATACTAATTATTATCAGTTTTCAATAAACGCAAGATCGGCAAAAGATGGAAGAAGTCCCGACCCGCATTGAACCCGCTTTTTTCGAAGATAACATCCCGTCCGTCCTTTCTGATCTCGTTGTCGAGATTCATGCGGCGGCGTCTGACTTGGGGCGGGGCTTGCACAACGACGCTGCCTTCGAATTGTCAGACCTCGTCCGCGTGATAAATTGCTATTACTCGAACTTGATCGAGGGGCACAACACGCGGCCCAAGGACATCGAGCGTGCACTGGCTGGTGCTGAGCTTGAAGAGGCGACAAGGCCATTGGCGTTAGAAGCCAAAGCTCACGTCATCGTTCAAAGAGAAATTGATCGCCTGAACCATCGCGGTGCGTTGCCGCCACCTACATCAGCCGAGTTCATTTCCTGGGTCCATCGCCGTTTCTACGAAGAGATGCCAGCGGAGTTCCGTTTCGTCGAGCGGCCTGACGGGACGAAGGCCGAGATTGTACCAGGCGTATTCCGTTCTAAAAGCGTGGATGACGTGGCAGTTGGGCGACACCAGCCACCTTCATCTCAGTACGTCATCGCATTCATGGAGCACTTTGCTAAGCGCTATAGGGCGGCAGAGACTGGAGCCACGAATAGGATTATCGCGATTGCAGCTGCTCACCACCGCCTGAACTTCATTCATCCTTTCACGGACGGAAATGGTCGTGTCAGCAGGTTGATGTCTCACGCGATGGCCCAAAACGCAGGGGTAGGCGGAAAGGGCCTGTGGTCAATCTCTCGCGGACTTGCCCGGGGCCTGAAAGACAAAACCGAATACAAGAGCATGATGGACCACGCCGACCAGCAAAGGATGAGCGACAGAGACGGCCGTGGCAACCTGTCGACGAAAGCGCTTCAGGACTATTGCGAATGGTTTCTTTCGGTCGCGCTCGACCAAATCAAGTTCTCGAACGCCGTTTTCGCCTTTGACACACTTGAAGGACGTTATCGGAAGCTGGTTGGGGCTCTGATAGACGACAAGAGGGCTTCTGATGTGATTTCCGCTGTCCTGAAGCACGGAACAATGGATCGTGGCGACATCAGCCTGGTCACGAGGACCTCGGAACGCACTGCGCGCAATACCCTCAAAGAGTTGCTTGATGTTGGGTTCTTGAAGTCTGCTTCGCCCAAAACACCTGTGCGCATCGCTTTTCCGCTAGACTACCGAGACCGACTTTTCCCAAATCTCTTCGCGGATGTTGAGGTGGAGGCACCAAAGCCGAAAATTCCAACGTTTCTCAGGCAAGCTGAAAAGCCCAGCGCAGCAGTGTTGCATGTCATCGCTGCGCCAGATGCAGAATTCGAAAAACGGATTGATTACGTTCCCATGCTCCTTCAGTCGACGGAGACAAGATACCTTCTTGGAAGGATCGCCACCGAAGAACTGGCGACGTCCGATGGCATGGAAGTTGATTGGCGTGCCGTCGAGGACCGCGTTATCGCTGAAGCCATGGGGGAATACGGATATTCGCGAACGGCGGTTCTCGAAGACCTCTCTACCTATAGCCCCGGAACGTTGACCGAAAATCAAAAAAGCGAGCTGAAACTCCGTGTCTACGATGCAGCGCCAGAGCTTGTAGCCAAATACAATCGACGATTTGAAGGGCGAACGCCTAAGCGCTAGGTAGACGAGGTTTCCAACCCGACGACCCCCACCCATCGTTTCTGAATGGCTTTGTAGAGGCTCATTCCTGACAGCAGGCGGTCTTTTGCATCGAGCGACCGATATCGTCGACTGTGCCATTAACCTCGAACACATCGGCGACATCATCGAAAAGGGTCTGCTGGCCGAACTTGCAAAGAAGATCACCCGGGGCCTGACCTTTTCCCGCGATGGCCACGAAGAACTCTCGCGGCTGTTCGCGATCACGATCGACAATCTGCGCATGGCGCAGGCGGTGTTTGCCACGCGCGACAACACCATGGCGCGGCGCCTTGTCGAGGCGAAAGAGGACGTTCGCCGGCTGGAACGGCAATCGGCCGAACAGCATCTGCAGCGGTTGCGTGACGGACGCGCCGACAGCATCGAGACCAGTTCGCTTCATCTCGACATGCTGCGTGATCTGAAGCGCATTAATGCGCATATCGCCTCTGTTGCCCACCCGATCCTCGATCAGAGCGGACTGTTGATCGAGAGCCGCATCCGGCAGGCGACATCCTGAAACTGCGGCTTAGCGCCTTGCCGTCTTGCGTTCGACCATCGCGACCGGAACGACCTGGAGGCGGGTTTCCGCATCGTCGGACTCAAGCGCGGCCAACACGTGATCGGTCAGGGCGGTAAAGGATTGGGCAACGGTGGTGAGTTCGTAGCTCTTCCAGCTTGCCTGCGGAATATCGTCGAAGCCGACGACGGAAAGGTCGGCCGGGATGCGGCGCTGCATTTCGGTGCGTGCCGCGTCGAGAAAGCCGAGTGCCAGCAGATCGGTGACGCAGAAGGCTCCGTCGATGGCCTGGTCTTTCAGGACCTCGCAACCCGCCTGATAACCGCTTTCATAGCTTGTCGGGCCGCCGGACCAGGCAACGACGTCTATGCCGGCCGTCGCCATCTTTTGCTTGAACGCCGTTGCCCGGCGAACCTGCGCTGGCGTCTGGCTGCCGCTCGAAACAACCGCAACCTTCTTGCATTGGGCCTCGATCAGGCGCAGTGCCGCGAGATCAGCGCCTCTGGAATCGTCACTCAACACCATGCTCGTATCGGTCCGGTCGAGCTTCTGGTTGATGAGGATCAGTCTGACACCGTTGGCGATGCACTGGTCGACGATTGATTCCGGCGGCTCGCCGGAAAGAACCACGATGGCCTGCGCGCGGAACTCGAAGAGAAGCTCGATCAGCGGAGCAATATCCTTGCGGGCATCCGCTGCATTGAGCAGCAGGCATTGCAGTCCCTGGCGCAACAGGCCGATGCTCAGAAGATCGAGCTGTTTGGATATGAAGGGTGAACTGAGATTGGCCCCGACGACACCGATCAGGTTCGATCGGTCGTTGTTCAAGCCCTGCGCGAGCCGGTTGACACGGTAGCCGAGTTCTCTTGCAGCCTTCAACACCTTGCGGCGGACCGCCTGGGAAACGCTGGCGCCGGGCGTGAAGGTTCGCGATACCGCCGAGCGCGAAACGCCCGCGCGCTTTGCGACTTCTTCGGCGGTTACGAACCCTCTTGCCATGCATTCCCCCACTGAATCAGAACGTTCCCATCAGGGCCATAAAACCTGCCCCATTCCAACGAAAAAGTGCGAACCAGCGGCCACAACCGGTGCTCCGCAGCCTCCGCCCGCACGTTTCCCTCACCCGCAAAACGACCGCCAATCGTTGTACCGGAAAGCACCTTCTGATGCCGATTGCTCACGTGTTCGAAAAATAATAGACATTCGCCATAAAAATATCAATAAAAACAACGAAATACATCAATGATCACGTGTGCAATTTTTTGATTGACAAGGGGCCCCTGTCATTGGATCATACATTCCACTGACGGAGAAATTTTGGAATATTTATTCCGTTTGTGTTCGCGATAATGGTTGCGCCATTGAGGAGTTGGCGTCGTCGTTTTGGCAGGGCATCCGGCCTGTCCGCGAGTGGGGAGGAGAACAGCCAGGAAGACGGGGCGGCTCGTGTCGTTCGCAGCTTTCAATGCGGCCGCATCAAGTGCGGCCCGGCACCTATTTCCCCATCAGCATTACTGGAGCGCTGCCCGGCTTCGATCGCCGCAGCAGGTTGCGCATGTCGAGTTCCAAGGGGAAGAGCATGGCCTTATTGAGTGAAACAGCCAAGGCGTCGACAGTGCCAGACGACGCGACGGCGCCGACAGCATGGCAGCGCTGGCGGTATCGAGCGAAGGTCGCTTCCCGCGAGCCGACAACATTGGTCGGCATTCTGACGGCGCTGCTGTTCACCTATCTGATCGTCGTGCCGATCATTTCGATCGTGCTCGATTCCGTCCGGGTCCAGTTCGGGCACGAGCGGCGGCTCGGCAAGGATTTCGGCGACCTGACGCTCTACTATCTCGACCGGGCGTTCCTTTCGCCTGTTTCGGTCGACCTGTTCTGGCGACCGCTTCTTAACACTCTATCTGTCGCCGTCGGAGCTATCAGCCTGTCGCTGGTGATCGGCACCGTGCTCGCATGGCTGATCAGCCGGACCGACATGTTCGGGCGGCGTTGGTTCGCAACCGCACTCATCGTGCCTTACATGCTGCCGGCCTGGACGTTCGCGCTCGCCTGGACCACGCTATTCAAGAACCGGACGGTCGGCGGCCAGCCGGGCTGGTTCGAGGCGATGGGCCTGACGCCTCCGGACTGGGTTGCCTATGGGCGCTTCCCGATCGTCGTCATCCTGGCGCTGCACTACACGCCCTTCGTCATCCTGCTGTTCGGCTCGGCCCTTCGCCGCTTTGATTCCCAGCTCGAAGACTCGGCCCGCATTCTTGGTGCGAAGCGCTACCAGGTGGCGATGCAGATCATCCTGCCGCTGATGCGCCCTGCATTGCTGTCCTCGATGGTGCTGATTTTCGCAAAGTGCCTCGGTGAGTTCGGCGTGCCCTATGTGCTTGGGCTGCCCGTCAAGTTCGAGGTGCTCTCCACGTCACTCTTCCGCAGCATCGCATCGCGCCAGACGGGGGTCGCCGGTGTCGTCGCAGCCTCGATCATGCTGATCGGCATCATCACCCTGATGATCGATGCCCGGCTTGTTCGTGAAGCGCGCCGCTTCGTCACCGTCGGCTCCAAGGGTTCGATGAACCGCCAAAGCCGGCTCGGCAAGTATCGCCTGCCGGCGACCGGCTTCGCAGCGCTCATCTTCCTGCTGAGTGTCGGGCTGCCGCTGCTCACCCTGTTCCTGTCGACGATCATGAAGCTGCCGGCCCAATTCACCCTCGACAACTTCACGCTGGACTACTGGATCGGACGTGATCTCCATACCGTGGCGCTGCAAACGGGTGTGTTGCTGAGCCCGGATCTGTGGGCGGCCGCGAAGAACACGCTGATGATCGTCGGCCTTGCATCGCTGACCTCGGGTATCCTCGGATTGCTCGTCGGCTATGTCGTCATCCGCACGCCGGTAAAAGCTCTGTCGGTCTACCTGAGGCAGGTTACCTTCCTGCCGTATCTGGTGCCCGGGATCGCTTTTGCTGCAGCGTATCTGTCGCTCTTTGCGGTGCCACGCGGACCGATGCCCGCCCTCTACGGTACGGTCACCATCCTCATCCTGGCGCTGATTGCCGACCAGATGCCCTATGCCTCGCGCGCCGGCATCTCCGCCATGACGCAGCTCGGCAAGGATCCGGAAGAGGCGGCCCAGATCGCCGGCGCCGGCTGGTTCCGCCGCATGATGATGATCGTGATCCCGATCCAGAAAGGGTCGCTGGTCACTGGTGTGCTGTTGCCGTTCATCTCGGGCATCAAGGGATTGAGCCTGTTCGTCATCCTCGCCGTGCCGAGCACCGACGTCCTGACGACCTACTCCCTGCGGCTCGTCGACTACCACTACACCCAGGCGGCAAATGCGGTCGTGCTGATCATCGCCGCCATCGCCTATCTCGGAACACTGGCAGCCCAGAAGCTGACCAAGACCAATCTCGCAGAAGGACTCGGAAGCTGATGCCCACCATCAATCTCAGCGGCGCGCAGAAGAACTATGGCGTCAATTCCGCCAATGCCGTTTCGAACCTCGATCTCGAAATCCGCGATGGTGAGTTCATGTGCCTTCTCGGCCCCTCCGGCTGCGGCAAGACCACGACGCTGCGCATGATCGCCGGCCTCGAAAACCTCTCCGATGGTGAAATCCGCATCGGCGAAAGGGTGGTCGACTCGGTCCGGGCAGGGGTGTTCATTCCGCCGGAAAAGCGTGAGATGGGCCTCGTCTTCCAGAGCTACGCGCTCTGGCCGCACCTGACGATCGAGCGCAACACCGATTTCGGCCTGCGTCTGCGCAAACTGCCGAAGGAAGAGCGCGAGCAGCGGGTGGAGAAGGTGATGCAGGCGCTCGACATCGCCAAGTATCGCGACCGCTACCCCTCGCAGCTCTCCGGCGGCCAGCAGCAGCGCGTGGCGCTTGCCCGCATGCTCGCGGTCAATCCGGGGGTTCTGTTGCTCGACGAGCCGCTTTCGAACCTCGACGCGAGGCTGCGGCTCGAAATGCGGGCCGAGCTCAAGCGCATCCACAAGGAGTTCAAGACGACGATCGTCTTCGTCACCCATGACCAGTGGGAAGCGATGACGCTGGCGACGACCATTGCCGTCATGAACGAGGGCACCCTGCAGCAGATGGGCACGCCGAACGATATTTACGATCGTCCCGCCAATCGCTTCGTTGCGGAATTCGTCGGCAGCCCGCCGATCAACATCCTTACCTTCGGCTCGCCTGCAGCCTCGGAGATGTCGCGTGCGGCCGAAGCCTATCTTGGCGAGCGCTATCCGTCGCTGCGCGGCATAGGCTCGGTCGGCATCCGGCCCGAGGCGATCGGGTATGCAATGGAGCCAAAGGATGTGCCTGCGGGCAGCTTCACCGGTGAAATGACGGTGACGGGCGTTCTGCCGACCGGCGGCAGCTGGATCCTCGAGCTCAGGAACGACAACGATACGCTTTTCCTGACCACGAATGCCCTGCCGCGCGTCGAGACCGGAGCGAGGGTCTCCTATTTCGCGCCGCCCGAGGCGTTGAACGTCTTCGACAAGAACGGTCAACGCGTCAGCGAAGCCGATGCGCTGCTGCGCAAGAGCACACTGAACTAGGGCGCCAGACGCCATACCGAAACAGAATCTGAGGGAGGAACAGACAATGCAATTTCGGAAAACTGACAGGATGCAACGTGCATTCCGGCGCGCCTTGCTGGCGACGACGATCGTGGCGATCAGCGGGCCGGCGCTGGCGGAGGAGCCGTTCGACCTGAACGCCCTCATTGAGGCGGCACGGAAAGAAGCGCCGATCACGGTCTATGACAGCACCGGCAAGATCGTCGAAATGGCCAAGGCCTTCGCGGAGAAGTATGGCGTGGCCGCCGAAGGGTCGAAGGTCAAGGCGACCGCCCAGCTCGAGATGATCATTCGCGAGGCCCGGGCGAACAATATCCAGGGCGACGTGTCGATCATCAGCGATGCGCCGGCTGCGATGGCCCAGCTCATTCCGCAGGGCTTTGCCGAAAGCTGGCTGCCGCCGGATCTCGCCGCCAAGATCCCCGCGGAGTACCAGGATCCGCTGACTGTGGTCACCAGCGCCAACGTCTGGGCCTATAATACGGAACTCTTCGACAAGTGCCCGGTCAGCAACATCTGGCAACTGACGGGACCGGAATGGAAGGGCAAGGTCGCGATGCAGGACCCGCTCGGCAAGGCGTCCTATGTCGACTGGTTCAACCAGATGGCCAAGCACGGCGACGACAAGGTGGCTGCTGCTTACAAGGAGCTTTATGGCAAGGAGCTCGAAACCGACGACGGCAGCGCGACGGCCGCCTGGGTGAAGGCGCTTGCCGCCAACGCGCCGCTCCTGACCGATGCGGATGCGGCAGCCGCCGACGCGGTCGGCGCGCCGGGGCAATCGCAGCCGTTCATGGGCCTGATGAGCTCGGCAAAGTTCCGTGACAATGCCGACAAGGGCATGAAGCTAGGCCTTTGCAAGGACCTGAAGCCGTGGCTCGGCTGGATGTATCCGGGCGTCGGGCTGATCACCAAGGGCACCAATAGCCCCAATGCCTCGAAGCTCTTCATCCACTATGTGATGACGGCCGAAGGCATCGCGCCGCAGGCCGAAGACGGGAAGATGTCGACGAACCAGGATGTTTCGCTGCCTGCCGACGAGCCTTCAGGCATCGGCGCAGTTATCGATCAGGTCATGCCCTACCAGATGGCAACGAGCCTCGACGACTGGGACGCGCGCGAGACCTGGCAGGACCTCTGGCGGCTCAGCTACCAGAAGTGAAGCGAACTCCGAGGGTAACTTTATGAGCAATCAGATCATGACGACGCGTCGGCTTGGGACGGTCGCGTCCGTCTCCGCCTGGGCTATCGCCGCCTCTGTTTCGTTGGCTTCCGTAGCCCATGGCGAGGAGCGCTTCGACCTTGATGCGACGATCGAGGCGGCGAAGAAAGAGCCGCCGATCACGGTCTATGCGGTGACCGGCAAGATTGTCGACACCGTCCAGGCCTTCAGCGAAAAATACGGGCTCCAGGCAAACGGCAAGAAGGTGAATGAGGCGACGCAGGTCGAACTCATGATCCGCGAGCATCAGGCGGGCAACGTCGTCGGCGATGTCAGCCTCGCCATGGATGTCGCTTCCGCAGTCGGGCAGATGCTTCCCGAAGGCATTGCCACCAGTTGGACGCCGCCCGATCTTGCGGGCGACATCCCCGAACCGCTGCGCAATCCCTTGGTGGTCGTTTCCGATCCGCATGTGTGGACCTACAATACGCAGAAGTACGAAAAATGCCCCATCACCAACATCTGGCAACTGACGGAGCCGGAGTGGAAGGGGAAGGTTGCGATGCTCGATCTGTTCGACAAACCGCTCTATGCGGATTGGTTCAACCAGATCGCCAATCATCGCGACAAGGACGTCGCGCGCGCCTATGAGGCGCAGTACGGCAAGGCACTCGATACACAAGGTGAGAGTGCCACGGCCGCCTGGGTCAAGGCATTTGCCGCAAACGGCCCGCTGCTTGCGGATTCGTCGACTGTCGCCGAGGCCGCCGGCGCGCCCGGCCAGGCCGAGCCGTTCTTTGCGATCACCTCGACTGCAAAGTACCGGGAAAATGTCACCAAGGGGCTGAAACTCGGCATCTGCGCCGGCATGGAGCCGTTCACAGGCTTCCTCTATCCCGGCTTCGGCCTGATTGCCGCTCAGACGAAGAGCCCGAACGCTGCAAAGCTTTTTGTTCGGTATCTGATGACGGCCGAGGGGATCGCGCCGCAGACAGTCGACGGAAAGATCTCCGGCAACAGGACGATCGCCTTGCCGGCTGACGAAGCCTCCGGCGTTTCCAAGCATCTAGACGAACTGATGGTCTTCGATGCTGCGACGGCCGGCGATGATCTCGACAAGCGCGAAACCTGGCAGGACCTCTGGCGGATCAACTACCGGAAGTAACCTCGTGAACCCTGAAACGGTCTCCTTGGGAGGGGAAACCATGAAAAGAGGCAACAGCAAATTACTGGCAATGGGGGCGGCGTTGGCCGCCCTTGCGACCGCTGTCGCGGTTGAAGCGCGCGCCGAAGAGGCGTTTGATCTCGACGCCTTGGTCGAGGCGGCCAAGAAGGAAAAGCCGATCAACGTCTATGACAGCACCGGAAAGATCGTCGAGATGGCCGAAGCCTTCACCGCGAAATACGGGGTCAAGGCAACGGGCGTGAAAGTCTCGGCCAACAGCCAGCTGGAAATGATCATCCGGGAGGCGCAGGCCGGCAATGTCCAGGGTGATGTCGCGTTGATTACCGATGCGCCGGCAGCGCTCGCCCAGCTTCTGCCGCAAGGATTCGTCGAGAGCTATCTGCCAGGGGACATGAAGGACAAGATACCGGCAGCCTTCCAGAACCCTCTGGCGATTTCGACCAATGCCAATGTCTGGGCCTACAACACCGAAACCTACGACAAATGCCCGGTGAGCAACATCTGGGAGCTGACGGAGGCGAAGTGGAAAGGCAAGATCGCTCTCGTCGATCCCCTGACCAAGAGCACCTATACCGACTGGTTCAACCAGATGGAGAAGCACGCCGACAAGGCGGTGGCCGACGCCTACAAGAGCCACTTCGGCAAGGATATCGAAATCGGCGAGAAGAGTGCGGCGGCAGCCTGGATCAAGGCACTCGCACAGAACGGGCCGCTGGTGACCGACGGTGACGATCCGGTCGCCGAAGCTGTCGGCGCGGCCGGCCAGAAGGAGCCGTTCTTCGGTCTTTTGAGTTCGGCCAAGTTCCGCGACAACGAGGCCAAGGGCTACAAGCTTGGCCTGTGCACGGAGCTTCAGCCCTGGGTCGGCTGGACCTACACCAAGCTGGGCCTCGTTGCGTCGAAGAGCGCAAGCCCGAATGCCGCGAAGCTCTTCGTTCATTACGTGCTGACGGAAGAGGGCATTGCACCGCAGATGAAGGACGGCAAGCTGCCGACCAACATCGACATCAAGATGCCGGCGGACGAACCGTCGGGGATAATGGAAGTGGCGGACCGCCTGTTCCCCTACAATGCCGCAACGGGTCTTGAAGACTTCGACCGGCGCGAGGAATGGCAGGACTTCTGGCGCGTGAACTACAGCAAATAGAAACTCGAGGCCCGGCGCGACATGACGAGGACAGGTCGCGCCGGCCGCACCCGCATGAACGGAAAGAAAGCATGAGCAACGCTTATCCGGCGGCAAGCCCCAGTCCCGCC
>NZ_JAEPRP010000217.1:9783-10942 GCF_016652895.1 Ensifer sp. SSB1 | reverse complement strand
GGAACAGGACGAGGCCGGCACCTGCGCCGGCTTGGCGGAGCCTCACCAGGACGCGCGCATCAATTTGCCTCTTCCAGGATCGAATCCGGTCCTGGGTAGTTAAGTCAATGATGAATTGCCAGAGCGACCTTCGCGCATTCTCATCGACGAGTCGCGCTGCGGAGTATTCGGCGGTGTTGGAGGTGCCGGATGTTGAATTGGACTTTTACGCGTAGCAATCAGATTGCAGATTTGTCCGGTCCGGACGGAACATCTATTTCAACAACACCACCAGAACCTGCGACACCTCCGCAAAGACCAAAGATCGCAATTGCCCTTGGCGGCGGCGCCGCTCGCGGCTGGGCCCATATCGGCGTGCTGCGGGCCCTCGACGAAGAAGGCATCGATGTCGGCATGATTGCCGGCACATCGATCGGCGCACTCGTCGGCGGTTGTTACCTTGCGGGCAAGCTCGACGAACTCGAGGCCTTCGCGCGTTCCCTCACCGTCAGGCGAATTGCAGGGCTGCTTGATTTTGCCATCGGTGGCGGCGGCCTCTTCGGCGGCCTGCGGCTCACCAAGCGCATGCAGGAGCATCTGCAGGGTCTCAGCATCGAGGGGCTCGACAGACCATTTATTGCCGTTGCAACCGAAGTACATAGCGGCCACGAAGTTTGGCTTGAAAAGGGATCGCTCATCACCGCGATCCGCGCTTCCTACGCTTTGCCCGGGATCTTCGAGCCCATCAAGGCGAACGGACGCACGCTCATCGACGGCGCACTCGTCAATCCGGTCCCGGTTTCGGTCTGCCGCGCGCACGAGCAGCAACTCGTCGTCGCCGTGAACCTCAACTATGATCTCTACGGCCGCTCCGCCGTGGTCAAGCACAGCGCCGGCTTGGAAACGCCGGATTCACCGCTGCAGGAGAAGGAAGCAACCCATCACTCCCGCCTCGGCATGACCGGCGTGATGGTGCAGGCCTTCAACATCATCCAGGATCGTATTTCCCGCGCCCGCCTCGCAGGCGACCCGCCGGATCTGGCATTGCATCCCAAGCTCAATGACATCGGCCTATCGGAGTTTCACCGTGCCGGAGAGGCGATCGATAGGGGCTACCACGAAGCGAAGGCCAAGCTCGCGGAGATCCAGCGGATGCAGGACGCGCTCGTACGCTGACGAG
>NZ_JAEPRP010000217.1:0-9773 GCF_016652895.1 Ensifer sp. SSB1 | reverse complement strand
TTTTCTTCGATCATTGCGAGCTACGCGCGCAACGATGGCGCGCGCGTTCATGGTGCCATTTTGGGAGAGTGTGTCGCGAACCGAGATGGGGCAGATTCGCGCCATAATGCCTCGCCACCCTGTTGGTACGTAGAGAGCAAAGTATCGTGGTATGTAAGAGGGCGGCGCAGGCCGCCCTTCCCTTTTAGCCGGCGATATAAGCCTTGATCTGCTCCGTCTCGTGCTCGATCGCGCGGATATGATGCTTGATCACGTCGCCGATCGAAACGATGCCGGCGAGCTGACCATTCTTTTCGACCGGCAGGTGGCGAGCCCTGAGCTTGCTCATCATTTCCATCAGGGCCTGGACGGACATTTCCTCGGTGCAGCAGTAGACGTTCTGCCACATGACGGCCGCGACCGGCCTTTCGAGACAAGTCGCTCCTTGCTTGGCGATCGCTGCGACGATGTCGCGCTCGGTGAGGATGCCTGCGATCTGATCGTCCGCATCGACGATGATGACCGCACCGATGTGATTGTCACGCAAGAGAATGGCAGCCTGCTGGACTGTCATCTGCGGGCCGACCGTTACGACGTTGCGGCCCTTTTCATCGAGTATTGCTTTTACTGACATGCGCACATCTCCCGTTGCGACAACACCGGGTCGGCAGGGAAAGGTCCAGCCGTCTCTCGTGCGGTACGGTCGGGCGATGGAACCTGTACCCTGGCCGCCTACAATCGCCAGCCCGCGTGCTCCTCAGACGCGGACGAGCTTTCAATACCCGGCCTTCACGGGCCGCCCTGTCTTTCGACAACCGGCGACCGTATCAAATGGTGCGCCAGCGTCCTGGGGAAATCAAGCACTCACAAACGCCATCCGCCGATCTTTCGCAGTTGTCAGTCGCGAGGGTCGAAGAGGCCGAAGAGCAGGAAGCCGAAGAGGAACCCGCCAATATGGGCCTCCCAGGCGATGCTGCCTGCACCGCCAGGCGTGAACATGCCGAGCCCGATCAGAAAGTTGGTGAGGAACCAGATCCCGGCGAACATCACAACGGAGCGATTTGCCAGCGCCTCACTGATGGGCAGCCTTCGGTTGAGATGGGCAAACTGTCGGCTTATCCGCCCGCTTGGCGAAAAGACGAAACGCGCCGCCGCCCCCATGAAACCGGAAACGACACCCGAGGCACCGACGACCACGATCATCTCGCCCCAATGAAATGCGGTGTGGAGCGCAACGGCAGCCGCGGCCGAGAGGCACCAGAACACCGCCAGACGTCCCATGCCGATGCGGCGCACGACCGGCGCACCGAAAGCAACCATCCAGAAGATGTTGAAAATCAGATGCTCCCAGCTGCCATGCAGGAACGAATAGGTGATGGGGCTCCAGAGCCAGGCGAGGCTCTGCTCGGCCAAGGGATGATCGTAGCGCGCCGGCAGAAAGGCGAAATTGAAGATGATCTCCTGATCGATGGCCGGCGACAGGACATAGGTGCGCAAGGCGTGAATGGCGATCAGGAACAGCAGAATGCAGGTGAGCCCGGCGGGCAGATTGAAAGCAGGCTCACGTGACGGACTGGCGGCGCTGTCCCGGTCCGTCTCCGGTGGCGTTGCCGTCTGATCTCGTTCCATGGTTGCCGCTCTCTCCATCGATTGGCCCGTTCGATCGCATTCGATCGAGGCGATGGCATGACACCGCGGGATTCGGACCGGACTGGGGCGACCAGCCATAAGCAAACAAAAAAAGACCGTCCAGTAAAAACTGAACGGTCGCCAAGCTCAAATCCGAGCTCCAGTTCAAGTGCCGAAGCCAACGCTTCGTGAAGTCATGTCTTCCAGTGCCATTCGCGGTGCCCGAACGCAATCGAAACCGTTCGTTAACCTTAATTTCGGGCTGGCACGGTTTTCGCACCATTCATTTCAAGACCGCAAAGAACGGCCGAATATGTGCCAGACCGGCACACGCGGGTCGCAGAAACGGAATGAATGCAAGATGCGCAGCAACACGACCACGGAACTTTTCCGATATTGGAACACCATTCGCGGCAAGCGCGAGCTTCCCCGCCGGGATGAACTCGAACCAGGCGATATTCGCCTTCTGTTGCCCAATCTGTTCATCCTCGAGCGTGAACGCAACGGCATCTCGTTTCGACTGGCGGGAACACATGTTTGCGCACTCTTCGGCCTCGAGTTGCGCGGGCGGCAATTCGGCATGCTCTGGCTGAACGCGCAGGCGGCCAAGACGCAGCGCATCGCCGGCCAGGTGATGACGCATCGGGTGCCGGTGATGCTGTCGGCCAAGGGGCGCACGGCCGATGCTCGCGAGATCGAGGTCGAAACGCTGCTGCTGCCACTTGCCTCGACCGAGGGCGCAAGCGACAGAATCCTTGGCGCGCTCTCGCCACTTTCTCGCCCGTATTGGTTGCATGCAACTTCGGTGGAAGGTCTAGACGTCACCGGCATGAAAGTCCTCGATCCCGATCGTACCGCCGTATTTCGCGAAGAACCGGCGGCAGAATCCATCTCCCCGCGTGCGGAATCTCTCGCTGGCGAAGGACTTTTGGGAGAGTTCCGTCGTGTTCGGCATCTGCGCATCCTGGAGGGTGGGCGCAGCGGCTGATTGCCGCCGCTGTCCCGAGTTGGGCACCTGGACCAACCGCAGGACGAACATTCTATTAACCCGAACGTTCTAAACTCTGACTGCGAAAATACGTCATGCAGAGTCACCATGTTCTCGTTCCAGCACGCTCAGAATACCGCTCCAAAGCCGCATCACGAAGGTGCGTTCCAGCGCGTTTCGGTGAACCTTGCGGGACGGCTGATGCTCGCCAATCACGATGAATTCGAGTGCACCGCCGTCGACATGTCGCCCGGCGACGTGTTGCTTTCGTCACCGGCGCGGCCCAGGGCGGGTGAACGCATCATTGCCTATATCGACCATGTCGGCCGCCTTGAAGGTACAGTTTCGCGCCTGTCCGACGACGCCTTCGTGATCCAGCTCAACGCCACCGAGCGCAAGCGCGAGAAGCTGGCGGCACAGCTCACCTGGATCGCGAACAAGCACGAACTCGGCCTGCCCGAAGACCGGCGCCATGACCGCCTTGCCCCGCGCAAGACGGTAACCGAGCTGACGCTCGACACCGGTGAAAAATTCCCCTGCCGCATCATCGACCTTTCGCTGTCAGGCGCTGCCGTCGACATCGAGAACCGGCCGCCGATCGGCACCCCGATCATGCTCGGCAACATGAAGGGCAAGATCGTGCGCCATTTCCAGGAAGGCTGCGCCATCGAGTTCTCGGGCGTGCAGTCGCGCGAAGCGCTGACGGAATTTCTCTGAGGGTGCCTCTGCACCGTCTTCACCTGCCCTACCCCAGACCAATGTCCTTGGCGCGCGCGCTCAACCGAGCGCAGGCCTCCTGAGGAGCCGCGCCATTTCCTGCGGTTGAATGCCGATCGCCGCAGCATAAGCAACGAGGCGCCAGCCGGCCGTTGGGCCCACCTTGCCACGCGCAGCAAATCCTCCGCATCGAAGCAGATCTGCCCAACAGTCGTGAATATGCTGCCCGCGCGGCCGGCCGCTCGAAATTGCGGCAAGGCGGCGCTGCTCCATTTCGGAACATCTCGATCTGACCGCCGCTGCCGACCCTCGCATATATTTTTTCGAAGAATTTCAAGGAACGCCTCATACTTGAAGTCGAAAAACGGCGACGAGATCGCCACTACCCGCCACGTGGGCCACCCATACCGACCACGGATTTCCGGGAGAAGCGACGCCCGCCGACCCCCATATCGACGCAGCCCCAGTGATTACAATCCCTTACGTAGTCAACAAACCCTGAACCGAAGCTCACTCCGCATGATAATTCATAAAATTTGAGTCAAATTCAATTTAAATAAAAATCAAACTCTATTCTTATTTTATTCTTATACGACTTTCATTTGTACTTGTTTTTAGTTCGCAAGTTCGCGAGCGATAAAAACGTCTGTGCCATTGTCGAACCACAACGGGGAGACAATCATGCTCAAGACAATCACCAAGATGATCGCGGTTGCGGTCCTTTTCACCGGCGGTCTGATCGAAACAGCTCTGGCGCTTCCGGCCAACATGGTCGTCACCGGCTCCACCAACCCGCCGATCGGTCACTACGAGTTCTGCAAGATCTATCCGTCGGAATGCACCTCCAACGGCAAGGACCGTGGCCCGATGGTGCTGACGCGCGAAGGCTGGCAGAAGCTTCTCGAGGTCAACTACGACGTCAACCAGGCGATCACCCCGATGACCGACATGGAAATCCATGGCGTCGAGGAGAAATGGTCCTATCCGGACACGGTCGGCGACTGCGAAGATTACGTGCTGCTGAAGCGCCGCAAACTGATCGAGAACGGCTTCTCTGCGTCGGATCTCCTGATCACCGTCGTCCTGCAGCCGAACGGTGACGGCCATGCGGTCCTGACCGTCCGCACCGACCGCGGCGACTTCATTCTCGACAACATGCGCAACAAGGTGCTGCTGTGGTCGGATACCGAATACACCTACCTCAAGCGCCAATCGACCGAACACTCCGGTCGCTGGGTCAAGCTCCAGGACGGCCGCACCGTTGCCGTCGGCAGCGTCCGCACGCAGTAAGCCTCCAAGACACAGGAGGCGGCGCGCCTGAAGCAGCGGCCTCACCACTACTGGGCTCCGGTCTACACTATCCCCGTCCAGACCGAGCCTCGGCCGGTTCCGTGTCCCTCGGAACCGGCCGTTTTTTTTGCCGACGCCCCCGCACCGGCCGACCCGAAGAGATTTTCATCGAAAATTAACCGTCCTCGACCAGCGTCGGGCAAGCGACGGCATCCATCCTACCGTGAGCAGGAAAGCGTAAACCGAACCGCAGACCACCGGGTTCGGCCATCGCGACGGGACAGCCCAACGATGAGCAGCTCTTCAAATGATATCCACGAATCGGAACTCCGACCGCTGCTGTCGCCCGGCTTCGTCTACCGGGTGACCGCGATCGTCGTGGTGCTTGCTGCGCTCACCGCCGCCATCTCGTTTGCTGGACGCTGGTTCGGCGAAAATCTCGCCCTTGCCGGACACACCGCAAGCGACGAGCTTTTCGACATCTTTATCGGCCAGGATCACCTGCGCCTGCCGGCCAACATGATCCGCTTCGAGGCCCAGCGCGCCACCTCGATCGTCGAGCGCGTCGATCTCTATCTGACCTGGCCGGGGCTCGAAGGTTATAGTGATCAGGACCGGGCGCTGTTCAACAATATCGACGCTCCCGAAAGCCTCATCTTCCTGCAAATCTCCCAAAGCACCATGTCGCGCGACATGTCCGGACGGCTGGAGCCGATCTATTCGCAAGTTTTCGACGGCACACCCACGGCAGGCCCCGCCGGTCTGAGCGAACACGCCGTCAAGGCCACATCGAGCTATGCGGGCGAAGTGTTCTATACGGCAGACACGACGACCCAGGCGCCCTATGTGGTGCGCTGCCTCAAGTCCGACCCTCAAACGATCTCGACCAGTGCCGATTGCCAGCGCGACATCCACGCCGGAAAGGACCTCGTCGTGCTCTACCGATTTTCAAACAAGCTGCTGCCGAAGTGGCGCGAAATCGACCAAGCGATCGCGACCTTCGTCAAAAATCGTCTCATGCCCTGATTTCGTCCAACTGGTGTGGTGCAGGCAGCCCGCAGCACCTTTGCGCTACACCGGCATCGCCCTTGTACAAATGCGTTCGATTCCGGAAACCAATCATTCATCATAAACCGATTGGTAACGCTATGCCGATACTGTCTCGAGAACGGTCGTTCCCGGAGGCGGCGTCCGGACAACCCCATGACATGAGAATAAAGAGTAGCGTAGTGTCCCAATCCGGTTTTTTTGATCTCGCGAAGCGCCCGTTCGGTGCTCTCTCAAAGATGGTAGGGCGGGTCGTCCTTGCGGGCGCCATCGCATCGGCTGCCTTCGCGGCGCCGGCCTTCGCCGCCTCGGCCTATGCCAATCCGAAATATTCCGGCATCGTCGGCGACGCCAAGACCGGCAAGATCCTTTACGGCGAGGATGCAGACGAACTGCGCTATCCCGCGTCTCTCACCAAGATGATGACGCTCTATCTGACCTTCGAAGCGCTCGAAGCCGGCCGGATCACCAAGTCCACGCCCATCCCCTTCTCGAAGAACGCTTCCGCCGAGCCGCCATCGAAGCTCGGCGTGCGTGCCGGCCAATCGATTACCGTCGAACAGGCGATCCTTTCGCTCGTCACCCGCTCGGCGAACGACGCCTCGACAGCGCTTGGCGAGTTTCTCGGTGGCTCGGAACCGCGTTTCGCCCGCATGATGACGAACAAGGCCCGGGCGCTCGGCATGACTCGCACGACCTATCGCAATGCAAACGGCCTGCCGAACCCGGAACAGCGCACGACAGCCCGTGACCAGGCGCGTCTCGGCCTCGCGCTTCGCCAGCATTTTCCGCAGTATTATGACTACTTCTCCACCCGCAGCTTCCAGTTCGGCAAGCAGACGATCGGCAACCACAATCGTCTGCTCGGCAATGTCCGCGGCGTGGACGGCATCAAGACCGGCTATACCCGTGCGTCCGGCTTCAACCTCGTGACGTCGGCTCAACTCGAAGGCCGCAGCATCGTCGCCGTCGTCATGGGCGGCACCTCCGGTGCCAGCCGCGACGCGCAGATGCGCCGGCTCGTCGCCAAATACATGCCCTCGGCATCGCGTCGTGGCGATGGCAACCTGATCGCCGAAACCAAGTCGGCCCCGGTTCCGGCCGAAGAAACCGAAGTCGCTTCGACCGCGCCCGTTGCTGAGGCGCCTATTGTTGCAGCCGCTGCCAGCAAGCACGACCTGCCGAACACTGGCCCGGTTCCCGATTTCCGTTACAACGGCGAAAGCAACAGCAGCGTGCAGATGGCCTATGCCGGCAACAAGCGCGCTTCGGACAATCCTGTTCTTTCCCCGAAGATCGTTCCGAACACACTGGATGCGCAGAGCGTCAAGCTCCGTCAGCCGGTTGCCGCAGGCATGGTCGACGCCCAAATCACCAACTCCGTGCCGAAGAAGGCCGCCGCGGCCGCAAAGGCAGAGCCGGCCGAGGTCGCAAAGGCCGAACCGATGCCGGCCCAGCCGCAGGGCTGGGTAATCCAGATCGGCGCAACGCCAGACAAGGATCAGGCCATGACCCTTCTTGGCAATGCCAAGGACAAGGGCGGCAAGGCGCTGAGCAACGCAACGCCGTTCACTGTCGCGTTCGGCCAGGTCTACCGCGCCCGCTTTGGCGGCTTCGACGACCAGAATGCAGCCGTCAACGCCTGCAAGGCATTGAAGAAGAAAGGCATCTCCTGCTGGGCTAGCCAGCAGTAAATTAAAAAGTTTTGGCGGCCGGATGTGTTTGTTTTCCGGCCACCTTCCTCGGATTTGTATAGCGTAACGAGGTTAATCATGGCGATGAACGAAAACGTTCCGGGCGTTACCCCGCTGCCGGGACGGCGCGCGAAGCCGTCGCGCATCAACCTGCACCCCCTGCACGAGGCGGCCATGCGCATTGCCGACCTCGGGCTCAACAGATCAAAGGCCAAGACCCGCGATCTGGTCGGGATGTTGTTGACGCACGGAGCCCGCGCCTGGCGATCGACACAGCCACGGGCGGGTATTCATCTCCACGTGACGGGGCCGAACCGGCGGCATCCGCTGAAGATGCGGATCACCTGAAGCTCCTGCTGTTCCAAAGGCGGCCTCTGTGCCGCCTTTATTCTTGCGCCTTGTTCTTACACGCAAATGCGCGCATGCGCTCTTCGCGCAAGAAACCTTTCGGCCGATGCGGGCGTCACGTCATCGATGTTGACGATCAGAGAAGTCCGAGTTCCGCCAGTTCGCGGCGCAGCTCGAGCGGCATTTCGGCACCGCCGCCGGCGAGCGAGGCCAGGTCACGGGGCGCATCCTTGTCGGTGAGATAGCGCCAGCCCTGAAAGGCGCGCCGCGGCTGCAACTCCGTCTCGACCACTTCTGGGCCAAGCAGCAGATTGCAGCGGCCGATACCCTCGCCATCGGTGAAAGTCTCGATACCGATCAAAGGCTGCCGCGCCTGCACGGTCCCCTTGATCACCCAGTAGAGCGAACCGCCTTCCAGCAATTCCTCGACACGCTTGGGCACCATGCGCGTGGTGTGAAAGGAATGCGGCTCCAGGCCAGCGGCCATAGCCGCCATCGCCTTGCGCGAAACCCATTCGCGAAGGTCCTCGATCGATTCCGCTCCAACACAGAGCTTTATGAGATGCAGTGACATAGCTGTTTTGAACACCCGTCCGGCCGTTGCGGTCAAGCGGCCAGACGCCTTTCATCCACAATCGCCGCTCCTGTCTGGCGATACAGCAATCTTCGCGCGCCCTAACAGGCGCGCGCCGCTGTATGGCTCAACATTCGACGACGTTGACTGCGAGACCACCGGTCGAGGTCTCCTTGTACTTCTCGTTCATATCGACGCCGGTCTGGCGCATCGTCTCGATGCAGGCGTCAAGCGGGACGAAATGCTTGCCGTCGCCCTTGAGCGCCAGAGACGCGGCTGTCACCGCCTTGACCGCGCCGAGTGCGTTGCGTTCGATGCACGGCACCTGAACCAGGCCGGCGACCGGATCGCAGGTCATGCCGAGGTGATGCTCCAGTGCGATCTCGGCGGCATTTTCGATCTGCTCGGGCGTGCCGCCCATGACGGCAGCGAGGCCGGCAGCAGCCATGGCGGAGGCGGAGCCGACTTCGCCCTGACAGCCGACCTCAGCACCTGAAATCGAGGCGTTGTGCTTGATGATGCCACCGATCGCGGCGGCCGTCAGCAGGTAGTCGCGGATACCTTCCTGATCGGCATCGTCATGGAAATGCATGTAGTAGCGGATAGTGGCGGGTACGACGCCAGCGGCACCGTTGGTCGGCGAGGTGACAACACGGCCGCCGGCGGCATTTTCCTCGTTGACCGCCATCGCGTAGACACTCAGCCAGTCGTTGGCGAGCAGCGGGTTGGTCTTGTTGGAGCGCCACTCCTCCTGCAGCTTGTCGTGGATCGAGCGCGCGCGGCGCCGAACCTTCAAGCCGCCGGGCATAATGCCCTCCTGGCTCAGCCCGCGGTCGATACAGTTGCTCATCGCGCCCCAGATACGGTCGAGCCCGGCATTCAGTTCGTCCGGCGACATGGTCGCTTCTTCATTCGCCCGCTTCATCTGGGCGATCGTCATCCCGGAGCGGGCTGCCATGTCCAGCATCTCCTGCGCCGAGGAGAACGGGAATGGCACCTTGACGCCGGCCGCCTTGTTCTTCGAGGCGCGCATGGCCTCCAGTTCCGTGTCGGTCACGACAAAGCCGCCGCCAATCGAATAATAGATCCGCTTCAGCAGCAGCCGGCCGTCGCGGTCGAGCGCGGAGAACGACATGCCGTTGGCATGGCCCGGCAGCGGCACCTTCTTGTCGAAGACAAGGTCCGTCTTCGGCTGGAATTCGTATGACGGGTGCCCAGGCGGCGAGATGCGACCGCTGCGCTCGACCTCGTCGATCAAGGCGTCCATGCGATCGGGGTCGACTAGGTCGGGGCGTTCACCGACGAGACCAAGGACAACGGCCCTACCCGACCCGTGGCCTATGCCGGTATGGGCCAGCGAACCATGCAGGCTGACCTTGATCGCCGCAACGGAAGCATGGGACGGGCGCGGCCAGTCGTCGGATAGAATGAGATCGAGAAAGCGGTTGGCGGCCGACATCGGCCCCATCGTATGCGAGCTCGAAGGCCCGATGCCGATCTTGAACAC
>NZ_JAEPRP010000216.1:0-10958 GCF_016652895.1 Ensifer sp. SSB1 | reverse complement strand
TCTCGCTGCCCGGCATCGTGGGCGCCTTCTTTATTGTCTTCGTCTTCGGGCTCGGATTCTTCGTGACCCCAACGATCTTAGGCGGCGGACGTGTCGTGATGGGCGCCGAGTACATCTACACACAGATGTCGCAGACCGCGAACTGGGGTCCAGGCGCAGCGCTTGCGAGCGTCATGCTACTTCTTGTAGGTGGTCTGGTCTGGCTCGTCTCACGCTTCATTGACCTCAGCAAACTGAAGGGCTAGGCCATGAAAATTACCCTTCGCGGCTTTCTAGCATATGCGCTGACTTATCTCGCGGTCGCTTTCCTGGTATCCCCCCTGATTGCCGCCGTGCCGGTTTCGTTCACAGCCAAGCGATACCTTTCCATGCCGGAAGGAGATTGGTCCTGGCTGCATTATCAAGAGTTGTTCACCAGTGATATCTGGCGAAACGGCATCTTCACCAGCATCCAGGCTGGTATAGTCACTTCCGTTATTTCGACCGTACTGGCGTTCCTGTTCGCAGTCGGGCTCTGGTATACTCAGTCGCGATTGACGCGGACACTCGTGGCGCTGGCCCTCGTGCCTATGGCAGTCCCCCCGATCGTCTCGTCGCTGACCATGTATTTCTTCTCGACGCAAGCGGACATCTATGACTCGATGCTCGGCGTCGTCATCGCGCACACCGTCATGGCGCTTCCATACGCTGTTGTCACGATCCTCGTGTCGATAAACCAGGTGGATAGACGGATCGAACTCGCGGCTCGAAATCTTGGAGCATCAGTTTGGCAGACGACTTTCTGGGTCATCCTTCCAAACGTCAAATTTGGGGTCCTCTCGGCAGCTTTTCTCTCCTTCATCCTGTCGTGGGAGGAAATCTCGGTGACGCTATTCGTAACCTCGGTCGATGTGGTGACATTGCCCAAACTCATGTGGTCAGGTCTTCGCGACAGCATCGATCCGGTTATTGCAGCGATCGCGGTCATTTTGACCGTCATAGCATCCGTCTGTGTGCTCGTCAGGGGTGACTCGCGACAAGTCGGCTGACTTGCTTCGTACATGCGCGGCAAACCTCAGAACCATGCGCGGTAGCGCCTAATGCTCACATCAGTCTGCTCGTTTCAGGGCGGATTGGTCCCGATACATGAAAGAGGAAACAATGGTGGGAAACACCCCAAGGAAGAAAAGGTTCAGGTCGCAGGAGTGGTTCGACAACCCGGACGATCCTCGAATGACCGCGCTCTACCTGGAACGATATCTGAACTTTGGTCTGACACGTGATGAGTTGCAGTCCGACAAACCCCTGATCGGCATTGCTCAGACCGGCTCTGATCTTGCGCCATGCAATCGCCATCACATCGAACTGAGCAAGCGCGTCAGAGACGGAATTATTGCTGCGGGCGGCATACCCTTCGAGTTTCCCTGTCACCCTATTCAGGAAACCGGGAAGCGCCCCACGGCGACGCTGGATCGAAACCTTACATATCTGGCGTTAGTCGAAGTTCTTTACGGTTATCCGATTGACGGCGTCGTTCTTCTGACCGGCTGCGATAAGACGACGCCTGCTCTGATGATGGGCGCGGCCACAGTCAACATCCCTGCAATTGCACTGGCTGTCGGACCGACACTGAACGGTTGGCACAAAGGCAAACCAACAGGTTCTGGCACCATTGTTTGGGAGTCGATGCAGAAACTCTCGACCGGAGAGATTGAATACGGCGAATTCATGGACCTGGTCGCTTCTTCGGCGCCATCTCCGGGCGTCTGCAACACAATGGGCACTGCCACGACCATGAGCAGTCTCGCCGAGGCACTCGGCATGCAGCTTCCTGGCTCAGCAACGATACCTGCGCCATATGCGGCGAGGGCTCAGATGGCATACGAGACGGGCAGGCGCATAGTCGGGTTGGTGTTGGAAGACTTGAAGCCCTCCGACATCATGACGCGCGAGGCTTTTGAGAATGCCATCGTGGTGAATTCCGCGATCGGCGGATCTACGAACGCCCCGATCCACTTGAACGCGATCGCCAAACATCTGGACGTCCCACTCGACAATGATGATTGGCAGCGGATCGGGTATGAGATTCCGCTGGTGGTAAACCTTCAACCCGCAGGTCAGTATCTTGGCGAGGATTTCCATCGCGCAGGTGGGGTTCCCGCGGTCATTTCGGACCTTATGCGCGCGGACCTGCTCCCTCATCCTGACGCGATAACCGTCAGCGGGAAAAGCCTTCGCGAAAACTACGCGTGCGCAGAAAACTTGAACCCCGACGTCATATGGCCGCTGTCGGCCCCCATGATGCGAAACGCGGGCTTCCTGAACTTAAAGGGAAATCTTTTCGACAGCGCGATCATGAAGACGAGCGGTATCTCGACAGAGTTCCGTGAGCGATACCTTTCGAACCCGGACGATCCTGATGCATTCGAGGGCTACGCCGTCGTTTTCGATGGACCGGAGGACTACCATCGGCGCATCGAGGACCCCAGCGAGGAGATTACAACTCAAAGCATCCTTGTCATGCGCGGCGTCGGCCCGATCGGTTATCCGGGAGGTGCGGAGGTGGTGAACATGCAGCCGCCGGCCTATCTGATCAAACAGGGCGTCCACGCCCTTCCCTGTATAGGGGACGGCCGGCAGTCCGGCACTTCTGGCTCTCCCTCTATTCTGAACGCCTCGCCGGAAGCTGCTCTTGGCGGCGGCTTGGCGCTGTTAAAAACGGGCGATCGAATCCGCATCGATCTCAGAAGCTGTACGGCAAATCTCATGATTTCGGATGCCGAGCTTGCGCAGCGAAAAGTTGCCCTTGAGCAAACTGGCGGCTACCGATACCCGGCACATCAGACGCCTTGGCAGGAAATCCAGCGGTCGATGGTAGGGCAGTTCGATGGCGGAATGGTCTTAACACCGGCTCTCAAATACCAACGAGTAGCTCAGACGAGCGGCTTGCCCAGACATAACGATTAAACAATGCGCGGGCTGCCTCGGTAGCCCGCGATTGCCTTTGTTCCTGGCGACGAGTAGAACTCGTACGGGCTAGATCGCTGTTTTGAAACGTTTTATAAGACACGTGACACTTTATTGATTGGACGAATGACACTAAACGGACGCGATATGCCGAACCTCAGGCTCCAGCAATCTCAATCTCTAGCCCAACGCGTTGTCGTCCGGCTTCGTCAGGCAATCACCGAAGGGGAATTTTTGCCCGGTTCCAGCATCAACGAGGAGATGTTGGCGCAATCCTTTGGTGTAAGCCGGACACCGATCAGAGAGGCTCTGAACAAGCTTCAGCTCGAGGGCCTGGTCGTAGTAAAACCCCAGGTGGGGAGCTTCGTCTTCAGCCCGGACGCCGATGACGTGGCGATGCTCTGCGAGTTTCGTCTGGGCCACGAACCTTGGGCGGCGGAGTTGGCTTATCGACATGACAGGGAAGGAACATTGGCCAGCCTAAAAGTCGTCCT
Organism: Ensifer sp. SSB1; assembly: GCF_016652895.1. Taxonomy (NCBI): domain Bacteria; kingdom Pseudomonadati; phylum Pseudomonadota; class Alphaproteobacteria; order Hyphomicrobiales; family Rhizobiaceae; genus Ensifer; species Ensifer sp. SSB1. The sequence continues at coordinate 7,518 of NZ_JAEPRP010000216.1, read as the reverse complement.
CGATGACATGGAGGTCGCGATCTCTTCGAAGGACAGGTTCAGGTTTGCCCGCGCAGACACCGCCTTCCATGAGACATTTGTAAATCATTGCGGGAATCGCTACGTTCAGGAGGCTTACCGGCTCGTCGCTGGAAGGGTAGCTACCCTTCGGACAAACTATAGTGCTCCAATCGACATAAATTCATCGATTTCACTAGACGGGCATCGCTCGCTCGCGGAAATGTTCGCGCGCGGAGACTTCGTAGCGTTCACGGAACTTAGCACAGCCTTCATCAACGAAGCCGAAGAAGCGCTCCGCGAACATATCGGTTGATCAGACTAAGTTCGCGTGTCTCCGCTTCCCGGCACGACTTGGCCGATCGTCAGTCCGGAAGGCGAACATTGCTCCGAAAACCGGGACTGACAAACGCGGCAGGCCTCGTTGGCCGAGCACCAGGTGATCGATGTTGCAGCCGAGCGCGATATTTAGTCGATCGTGAAGAACTCGCTTTCAGGCAGGTTGCTGCGGCATTGGTCGGCTCTGGAGCGTGAAGAGTAGTGCGGCGAACAGGCACAAAAGTTGCCTGAACCATCGCAGCAGGAGGGAGAAGTTGTATCCGGCGGCGGCCAGAACGGCATTGACGGCATCCCTCTGTCCGCCAGTGAGATAATTCCGGTCCATTCTGTGTTCGCTCTTGAGGTGTCCAATGACGGGTTCGACCGCCGATCGTCGTCGCATCTGGCGTTTGATGGCGGGCGTGAGGCGGCGCTTCTGACCGCTGGTGAAGATCCTCAGCTTGTGACTTTCGGGAGCATTATGGCCGCGGTATCCAGCATCGGCCAGAATGCGGGAGAGCTCGTTCCATGCGGTTTAGCTGGGCGGCGCTACAATGCGGTTGCGCATTTCCTTGATCGCTTCCAGGAGTGACTCCGCTGCGGGCGTGAGCGGTCGGGTCTTCGGTCGAAGCAGCGCCACGTTGAACGGGATCCTTGGTCTAAATGGAATAGCCTTGACCTGGTCACTCTGGTTCATTGCCGCAGTAAACGGGTCGATAAAACCGATCCCTAGCCCCGCTTTGACGAACTCGTATGTAGCAAGAATGTATGTCGTTTCGACGACGGGCGCGACCTCGACGCCTGCCGCTTGAAATGCGCTGTCAAAAAGCGGCCGGGAAGGCAGGAAAGAAGTCCCGTAAACAATCGGCTGCCCTCTTAAATCTTCAGGTCCAATCCACTGCCTGTTGGCAAGTTCATGGTCGCAAGGGACTGCACAGAGATAGGGGGCATTGCTGAAGATCTCGGCTGAAAAGCCTGATCGAAAGAACGGCAGCTCCGCTATGCCAAAATCGATCTGTTGAGCTGACGCCCATTCCTCAACCTTCGGCGATAGCTGAATATTCAGGACGACCTTTGTCGTTTTCCAGTTCGTGTTGAACGCACCGATCGCAGCGGGAAGAAAGGAGATGCCAAGCGCGGGCATCGACGCAATTGTAATGTTTCCACCCTCTCCTTGCGAAAGTCGGCCGGAAAAGCTCTTCAACGAGTCAAGTGAAGCATAAACTCGCTCGACCTCGTCTATGAGAAGATGAGCCTCACGCGTTGGTATGATCAGGCCCTTGCGACGCTCGAAGAGGGTCACACCCAGCTCTTCCTCCAGCTTTGCCAGCATCCTACTCACTGCCGGCTGACTGCGTCCCATGATTTCCGCTGCAGCCGTGACGGTACCCGTCAAAAGAACTGCGCGAAAGGCGGACAGGTTTGCTAGATTCATTGAGTGCTCATCTCACACCGAGCGGTCTTGTTGATACTTATGAATTGATACCGGCGACGTTAAGCTGTCAACGCTCAGTAGGAATTCACCTAACCTGAACCGCCTTCCTGCTATCGCCCGTTTCATAGCGTTATCCAACAAGTCGACCGCTCATCAAGCCCTCGCCAACCTCACAAAGCGCCCCTTGCGCTATACCAATTGCGCATAACGATCGACGAAAAATCAATTTTGCGTATTACGAACTCCATGTTTCATTGACGTTGTGAACAGAAGGTTGACCGATGGCCGTCTCAAATCGGCAGCCTAAGAAAAATGAAAAATCAGAACGAGTGGGAACCATGAGCAAAGCAAACTCTCTTAAGAAATTCGCGACTTTGGTCTGTCTTTCAGTGGCCACGATTGCGCACACGGGCGAGAACGCCGCTGCCGCAGACAGTGATCTTCAGACGATACTCGAGAACGGGTTGGTACGGATCGGGGTGCAGGGCGCTAACAAACCGTTTTCGTACCGCGATGCCGACGGCTCTCTCATGGGCGTAGAGGTCGACCTCGCGAAATCGATTGCCGACACCATGGGCGTCAAGCTCGAACTCGTCGTTGTGACCTCTGCCAATCGAATGGAGTTCCTCGAGCAGGGCAAGATCGATGTCCTCGTTGGAAGCATGTACGACACGGCCGAACGCCGCAAAGCCGTTGGGATTATCGAACCTGGGTATTGGAGCACTGGCCCCACTCTCATGGCAAAAAAAGGCGTGATCAAATCGTGGGAAGACATCAAGGGGAAGCCCGTCTGCGGCAAGCAAGGCACGCTCTACAACAAGTCCGCCGAAACACAGTACGGCGCCAAGATCATCGCGTTCACCGGAAACTCGGAAGCCAAGGAGGCGTTGAGGAGCCAGAAATGCGTTGCGTTCATCTATGAGAATGCATCGATACAGGCCGATCTCCTGTCCGGCGAATGGAATGACTACGAAATGCCTGTGTCGATCATGTTCGACAATCCGTGGGGTATCGCAGTCCCGCTCGATCAAAAAGATAAACTTTGGGGAACGTTTCTCTCAGGCGTCGCGTATCGGTGGCAGGCAAATGGGTTTCTACTTGAGCTTGAAGAAAAGTGGAAGCTGAATCCAACCAAGTGGCTGCACGATCAACATGCAAAACACAAGTGGGACGATAGCTATCTCTCGCGCTAGAATGTTCAATCTTGCAAACGGAGGGTCGGCGTGTTCGATATAATCAGCCCACTGTTCCGGAACCTATATGATCGTACCGGGTGGAACTTCATAATATTCTACGATGAGTATGAATACTCCCGCTTCGTCTCCGGTGTTTCGGAATCCCTGCAGCTAATACTTTGCGCGCTGATCCTCTCCCTGCTTGTCGGGGCGGCCGGCGCTTGGCTACAAACCTCGCGTTCGAAAGCGGTCCAGATATTTGTGAACGGCTACATCCAGCTTTTTCGCAACACGCCGCCCATGGTGCAAATGCTCTTCTTCTACTTTGCGCTTGGAGCCTATACGCCGCAGGTCGATCTTGGCGGTTACTACGAACCCGCGATCACCGCATTCGGCTGGGCCCTCATCGCACTCGGCATTTTCGGCGGAGCCTTCAACGTCGAGATCCTGCGTGCCGGCCTGGAAGCTGTGCCGACATCAATGGTGGAAGGCGCCGATAGTCTCGGGTTCAGTCGGTTGCAGACTTTCTTGTACGTGAAGTTGCCACTGGCGGTAAGGGTCAGCCTGCCTGCCCTCACGAGCAATCTCGTGAGCCTCGCCAAGACCACCTCTCTTGCATACGTCATCAGCGTACCGGAGGTGACCTACACGCTGAACCAGGTTTGGTCTGACAACGTGAATGTGCCGGAAATGATGCTTGTGCTCTTTGTCTTCTACATTGCGACCGTCAGCCTGATCGGAGGCTTCCTTCACTTCGTGGAGCGGCGTCTTGCAATCCCGGGGTATGGTCATGCGCAATAAGTCACACACGCTCATCCCGTTAGCAACGCTCGGGAACATCGGCAAGGTCGCACTTGCCGCCACGGCGCTTAACCTGCAGCTCTGTTCGCATGCGCTCGCGCAAGAAAGCTCATCCCCTGGCGCGGTCTCTACACTGGTCGACTGGATGCCTTTCATACTGAAGGGCTTCTCGCTGAACCTCGCGATGAGCCTGCTTGCGATGATCATAGCGACCATTCTTGGCGTCATTCTCGGCCTCATGCAGATCAGCGAGTTTGCTCCGATCAGGTGGATAGCGAAATTCGTCACGCAAGTCTTTCGCAACTCCCCCTGGCTCGTGATCCTGTTTGTAGTAATGCTCCTCGTGCCCTTCCGGCTGGAGGTTCCCGGCATAGGCTTGCTGGGCCTGCCGGATTGGACCAAGGCCACTTTCGCTTTCTCCCTCCCGGTAATGGCGAACATAAGCGAAATCGTGCGAGGAGCGATCGCCTCGATACCTCGAGGCCAGTGGGATTCGGCGGAAAGCCTCGCTTTCACGCGATTGCAGTCTCTTCGGTACGTCATTCTTCCACAGTGCGTGAAGCGTTCCATTCCACCTTGGATGAACTGGTATGCCATTTTGACGCTTGCTACCCCGATGGCATCAATACTTGGGGTCGAAGAAGCCGTAAACAACGCCCAAGCGGCCATGAACGCTGCGGGTTCCAAACCGGAGTACCTTGTACCGTTCTATCTATTCGTGATGGCGTTGTTCTTTCTCTACATCTACCCGATTGCACTTTGGACTCGAAAGCTGGAGAAGACCTTTGCTGTACGTATCTGAAACTGCGCGAATGGAATCTGCGCCGCTCATCGTCTTGGATGCTGTCTGTAAGGACTACGGTGCTTTGCGCGTCCTGTCGGACATCAGTCTGAACATACGCCGTGGGGAGGTCGTCTGCATCATTGGGCCTTCCGGCTCCGGCAAGTCGACGCTCATTCGGTGCATCAACGGGCTGAACTCAATTCAGAGCGGTTCGATCAAGGTTGGCGGGCTAGAGGTCAACGATGAAAAGCTGGACAAGCTTGCTCTGCGCAAACGGGTAGGCATTGTGTTCCAGCAATACAATCTCTTTCCTCATAAAACTGCACTTCAAAACGTGGCGATGGCTCCGCGGATCGTTCTTCGTGAAAAGAAAGGCGTTGTCGAAGCACGTGCCAGAGAATTGCTTGCCAAGGTCGGCCTGGCGGGAAAGGAAGATGCCTACCCTCTGGAACTGTCAGGCGGCCAACAACAACGTGTGGCAATTGCGCGAAGCCTCGCCATGAGGCCAGAAGTCATGCTCTTTGATGAGGTTACCGCGGCCCTCGATCCTGAGATGGTGAAAGAGGTACTATCGACCATCAAGGATTTGGCGAAAGACGGAATGACGTGCGTGCTTGTCACCCATGAAATGAACTTCGCGAGGGAAGTCGCCGATCACGTCTACTTTATGGACAAAGGAGTGATCGTGGAACATGGCCCACCCGATCAAATGTTCGTCGAGGCGAAGGATGCGCGCACCCGTCGGTTCCTAAGTCAAGTCCTTTAACGGCCACCGTAACATACGAATTTGAGGCAGTTGTTCCCCTGGCACCGACGCCGGGCAGGGTTACTGCGACCTTTGGAGAACATCATGAGTGAAACCTTGCGCGACAATAGTGTTCACAGGAAGACGGACGCGGTGTTGAGCGAGTTCAAGCTTGGCCACATTACGTTCCGGAACCGGATAATGAGCACAAGCCATGCCTGTGGGCTTGAGATCGACGGAATGCCCGGCGAAGCATATGCGCGTTATCACGAGGAAAAAGCGAAAGGCGGATTGGCTCTCACGATGTTTGGCGGGTCGTCAAATATCGACCTCGACTCCCCAAGCAATTTTCGCCAACTAAACGTTGGGACAGACAGGGTAATTCCCTACCTGCAAAAGCTCTCTAAGGCAGTTCACAGGCACGGCGCCTACACGATGTGCCAGATCACGCACCTCGGCCGCCGGGGCGACCCTTATGCGGGCGATTGGCTGCCTACCATTGGTCCGTCCGCAATCCGCGAGACCCTGCACCGAAGCATTCCCAAGGAGATGGATGAGAACGATATCGTAAGGGTCGTAAAGGCATATGGCGCTGCGGCCCGCCGTTGCCTTGAAGGTGGTCTCGACGGTATCGAAACCTTGGCGAGCGGCCACTTGATCGGACAGTTCCTTTCGCCACTGATGAACAAGCGTACCGACAGATATGGAGGTAGTCTTGAAAACAGGTCGCGATTTGCATTGATGGTGCATGAAGCAATTCGTGAGGCAACCGTTTCCGAACGCTTCCTCGTTGGCATGCGCCTTACAGTCGACGAGGCGGCCGAAGGCGGTCTTGATGCTGATGAATGCATCAGGTTCGGAGAGATCCTGAAACGCGAGGGCGCGGTCGACTTTTTCGATGCAATCTTCGGTGCGACAGACACCGTGCGAGCGATGGCAGTTCAGCACATGCCTGGCATCGGCACGCCCATTGCGCCCTGGATTGAACAGGTAGGATCCTTCAAGAATGCGGTGGGTTTGCCCGTCTTCCACGCGACCCGAGTAACCGATCTTGCTTCCGCCCGCTACGCGATCGCAGCCGGTAAGGTCGACATGGTAGGAATGACGCGTGCTCAGATTGCTGATCCCCACCTGGTCAACAAGCTGGTCGAGGGCCGCGAGGAAGAGATTCGACCCTGCGTGGGCGGCACCCATTGCCAGTCGTCGTACCGCCCAGCATGCCTTCACAACCCTGCCACCGGGCGCGAATTGACGCTCGACCATGTTCAATCACTGGCAAGCGAGAAGCGAAAGATCGTCGTGGTCGGAGGGGGGCCTGCGGGACTTGAGGCGGCAAGGATCTGCGCGGAACGCGGGCATCATGTATCGCTTTATGAAGCAGCGTCGGAAGTTGGTGGCCAAGTGCTTCTGGCCAGCCGGGGAACCTGGCGACGCGACCTCATGGGTATTATCGAGTGGCGAGTCAGCGAACTCGGCCGGCTCGGCGTAGTTGTGCAGACCAACGCGTTCATGGGGACGTCAGACATAACTGAGCTGAACCCGGACGCCGTTATCCTGGCAACGGGCGGTATGCCGATGATCGATCTCACAGAAGGCCAGGACCTTTGTGTCACCCCTTGGGATGTTCTGGCCGGTCAAGTTGCATTGTCGGGTAGGGTGGTGGTGGCGGACGGCACTGGACGCCACGGCGCGCCGCTCGTCGCGGAAGCCGCGAAATTGGCGGGTTGCGACGTCACTTATGTGTCGATCGACGCCGCGCTCGGCGAAGATCTCGTCTATGCGGACAAGTACAGATGGAGAAAGCAATTCGACGAATTCGCCATCCGTCCCATAGGCGAAACGCGTGTCACGTCCGTCCGGCGCCTCAACAACCAGCTGGTTGCGAACCTGTTCAGCGATTTGACATACAGGTCGTACGAAATCGCCGCGGACCATGTCGTAATCGAGCAAGGAACGCTGCCATTCGACGAGCTGTATACTGACCTCAAGCCCCTCTCCTCAAACGACGGGGTCATTGATCTGCGGACCTTCGTCGAGGGAAAGAAACAATTGCCGAAGGGCAAAGGCGCGTTCGAACTTTATCGCATCGGTGACGCCGTCTCGAGCCGCAACATCCAGGCATCAATTCTGGATGCAGTTCGCCTCTGTAACAAAATCTAGTGATCCGGGCCCGAGAACAACTCAATCCGGTAGAAGCCATCGAGGATGCCATGAAAATACTTGTGACGGTGAAGCGGGTGGTTGACTACAACGTCAAGATCCG
>NZ_JAEPRP010000215.1:0-11088 GCF_016652895.1 Ensifer sp. SSB1 | reverse complement strand
CGCGAAGGCCGTCTATTTTCTCGATGCCGACAATCGCATTCTGCCGGGCACGATCGAAACCCTTTACCGGCAACTGCGCGAGAGCGGCGCGGGTTGGGTCTACACCAACATCGATACCTTCTCGGTGAGCTGGCGGGCGCACTACGGCAACCACTATTCCAGGCTGGTTCACTGCATCACCGACAACATCTGCGACACCGGCTCGATGATCTCCATCGACGTCTTCCGGGAGGGCGTTCGTTTCAACGACGACCGCCAGAACGGTTTCGAAGACTGGGAATTCTGGCTTTCCTGCGTGGAGCATGGCTTCGTCGGCACACCCTGCCACGACACAACCTTCGAATACCGGCTGCGCGCGGAAAGCCGCTTCAAGGAAGCCAATCGCGACCGTGCGACGTCCGTCAGCTTCCTCAGGAAGCGTCACAGGGTGCTCTTCCAGCGGCCGATGCTCGTCGACTTCGAACACGAGGAGTGCCCCCGCTATCTCTTCGCACGCACAGAAGACGCGGCGATCTCGTTCTTTACCGACCCGACCAAGCAGCCGAAGCGGCTGCGCCTCGACGACATTATTCCGGCCTTCTGGGCAAATACTGGCGAGCCGGACAACGTGCACTTTCCACCCTTCGTAATGGCTGGAAGCGGGGCGACGATCGATCTGCTCCTGCGCTCGCGCATGTTGCCGAACGTGCTTTGCCACCTGGAGCGCTTGAGCGAAAAGGCCAACGTCGTCTTCGTCCATCTCGGTAACGACGCCACGCAACGCAAGATCGAGCCGACCTTCCGCGATGCCGGATCGGAGCATGTCGGCCAGCCGGATCTCATCTTCATTTCGACGGCGCTTTTGCGCGATGTCATCCGCAACAACGCGCTCGATTGGTTCGCCTCGATCGGCAGCCAGCAGGTCTGGCCGACGTCGGCGGTTCTCAATGTGCGGTTCCCGTTCCCGCGGGCTCTGCCGCGCCGAACGCTGATCACGCCGCAACAGGTCATGATCAACTGCGTCAACGCGATCGCTACGAGCCCGCTGCGCCGCACTGCCGGCCGCCGCTGGACCTGGCGGCCGCCGCGTCTCATGCCCTATTCCGATCTGCACAAGGCCTTGCGCACGGAAATCGGCGGTTCGCCGGTGCTGCCGCTCGGGCACAGCGAGGCAGGAAAGAAAAGGGCCGCGCTGCTCGTGCCGAACGCTTCCTTCGGTGGTGCCGAGAAGGTCATCTATGCGGCGTCGCGCGAGTTGCGCGCCGCCGGCTACGAGACGCACTTGTTCGTGCTCGGCACCAGCCGTATGGACGTAATCGACGAATTCGATGCGAGCTTCGACTACGTTCATTTCTGGGATCAGGGCATCCCGGCATGGGGCGGCTCCGGTTCGTTCCTTGGGCACGACTTCATCGCCGAACATCATGAGGTCGACTGGGGCGCACTGAAGGGCCAGCTTTCGGGCTTCGATCTCGTCATCAACAACCACGTCATGGCGATGCACCCGCTGATTGCGCGCCTGCGCTCCGAAGGCACGCGCACGGCCTGCTACCTGCATGTCGTCGACAACACGCCGTTCAAGCGCCCGGCCGGCCAGCCTTTCGCAGCCATCGCGCATGAGCATTGCTACGACGCCTTCCTGACCTGCTCGGAACAGCTCAAGTTCTATCTGCACAGCTTCGGCGTGCCGCTTGAGAAGATCTTTGCGGTTCCGAACGGTGCGAGCTTCTCGGTTCCGCCCAAGGTGCTTGCGGAGGTGCTGCAGGTGCGGCGGATCGAACGCAAGGACGATCGGTTAAGGCTCCTTTACATGGGCCGCCTCGACCAGCAGAAGGGCATCGACCGGCTCGCCGCGACGATTGCGGAACTGCGCGCAGCTCATGTGCCTTTCGACGCGCGCGCAATCGGCGGCGAGATCCTGGCCGACGCCAGCTTCTCCTGGACGGATAGGCTCAAGGAGCTTGGTGTGGACGTGCGCCCGCCCGTCTTTGCCAGCCGGGACCTGATCAAGGCGCTCGGCTGGGCCGACGTGCTGGTCATGCCGTCGCGCTGGGAAGGTGCGCCCTTGATGATCGCGGAAGCACAGCAGCTTGGTTGCGTTCCGATCGCCACCGCCGTCGGCGCGGTAGACGAGCTCATCGTCGATCGCGAGGACGGTATCCTGATCGACGCTCCTTCCGATCCGCAGGTGGTGCGAGACATGGTGAAGGCGATCACCGAGGTCGCCCGCGACCGCAACCTGCTCGCCCCGATCATGGAAGGCTGCCTCAGAACGGCGGCGCGACGCGCCTGGCCCAATTCCTTCGCGGAATTCCTCGGCTGGTGCGACGGCGCCGTGAACAATTCATCTCTTTCGCGCGCCAAGGTCATCCGTGCGCGTGAGACAACCAATACCGGCGTCGCAGCAGCAGTTTGAGCGCGCCGGGCGACTATTCAACTAGAAGGGACATACGCATGCGTCCAAGAATCCTCCTGACGGGAATTCCTGGTCATTACACGCGCCTCGCCAATGGCGCGAATGGCCTGTCGGTTTCCTATTCGGAACGGCAAAAGCAGCCCGAATCAAAGGACGAGTTTCTTCAGGAGCTTCGCAACATCAGCAACACCGGTAACTATCTGATCGGCGAGGGCGCGTTGCGAGCTATCGCGCCGCACGCCAAGCAGATCCCGTTCTGGCACCTCTATAATTGCCACAAGAACGGTACCGGTTTCGAAGAGTTCAACAACAACTTCGATATTTGCGTCTTCACCTGCGCGAACCTCTTGCGCAAGGGACTTTCCGCGGATGCGGAGGCTGATGTTCTGAGCAAGCTCAAGATGCCGATCGTCATGCTCGGCATCGGCCATCAGAACCGCAAGGATCTGGAAACCGGCCTGCCGGAAGGAACGAAGCGGTTGCTCGAGGTCCTGAAGGATCGAGAGCACTATTTCCTGACGCGCGGCTATGAAACGGCCGGCTACCTGAAGGACCAGGGCTTCAAGTTCGTTCGGCCGACTGGCTGCCCCTCGGTCTACTTCGCGCCGAACAACATGCGCGCGTCCATGCGCAAGCTGCCAAACGTCAAGATCGGCCAGGCAAAGACGATCTTCTCGGGCTATCTCGGTGCCAATCACGATTGCATTGTCGATGCCCTTGCGCTGAACCCCGAGGGCGCAAAGCCGCAATATGTCATCCAGGACGAGTTCCTGCACTTCGACATGAAGGTCGAGCCGGATGCCGATGGCCGGGTTTTCGACTCCTGCTCGGGCAAGATGCTCGGCGATCTCACTTTTCCCGGCGCCGACCGCCAGAAGGTGCCGTTCGACGTGCGCACCTTCTTCGACACCAACCAGTGGCGCGCGTGGGCCTCGCACATGGACTTCAACTTCGGCCGGCGGTTCCACGGCTCGATCATCGCCATGCAGGCGGGCGTTCCCAGCCTGATGGTGGCGGTCGACGACCGCATGCGCGAAATGCTGGGCTTTACCGGTCTGCCGGCGGTCGACGTCCAGGACCTCGAAAAGGCGGAGAACCGCGCACAGTTCGTCGCCGACCATCTGGCCGGGCTGAATGCGTCCGAGTTGGTGGATCGCTACTCCGATCGCGAGCGCAATTTCCGCACGGTGCTGCGCGAGATCGGCATCGGCCAGTAAATTGCATGGGCCTCGGGTGCGTTCGCACCCGAGGCATGAATGCGATCGATTTCATAATGTTCGGGCGGAAAGAGGAAGACCGCGCATACGTCTCCTCATTCCGCCCGCGCTCTTCGTCAACTCTGTCGGTCAGTCCACAACTCAGGTGTATCGATGCGTATCCTGCTCACCGGAATCCCTTCTTATCTCCAGCGTACCGTCTCACGCGTTTCCGGTGCGACGGTTCATCACAAGCCTTACTTCGACGATATCCGAAGCAAGAAGGAACTGATCGATCAGGTCAAAAAGATCGCCAATACCGGCAACTACCTGATCGGCGAGGGGGCAGCTCACGCTCTGCGCGGACATGATGTGACCTATGTGCCCTTCTGGCACCTGGCCAACAGCCGCGGAGCCAACGATGTCTATGATGCGCTGAACAAGGAATTCGACATGTGCGTGTTCGCCTCGGCGAACCTGCTGCGTCCGGGATATTCAGCCGACCTCGAAGCCGATGTTTTCGAGAAGCTGAAGATGCCTGTGCTGGTGATGGGCATCGGCATCCAGAAGCGCGAGGGGCTCAAGGAGAACCTGCCGGCCGGCACATTGCGGTTCCTCGAGGTGTTGAAGCAGAAGGAGAGCTTCTTCCTGACTCGGGGCTACTTCACCGCGGAGTTCCTCAGGGCCGAGGGCATGAAGTTCGTCAAGCCGACCGGTTGCCCTTCGCTCTTCTTTGCGCCGAACGAGATGCGGCGCTCGCTGACGTCTCTTGCCAATGCGGATCTGGCATCGGCCCAAAAACTCGCTCTCGGCGGCTATCTCGGCAGCGTCGCCGACACGATCGTCGATGCCCATGCACTCTTAAAGCCCGATAGCGTTGCAAGCTACGTTATCCAGGACGAAGTCGTCGCCTATAACCTGACGCTTCCCGTCGACGACAACGCCCCGGTCTACGACCGATCGAGCGGACGCATCACCGGCAAGACCGAATACAAGCATCAGGAGAAGTGGCAGAGGCAGAACGAGCTCCTGGTGTTCTTCGACACCAACCAGTGGCGCGGCTGGTCGTCGTCGCGTGACCTCTGCATCGGTCGGCGGTTCCACGGTTGCGTCATAGGCATGCCGGCAGGTACGCCGTCGCTGATGATCGCCGTCGACGACCGCATGCGGGAGATGCTCGAATTCATCGGCTTCCCCTATATCGAGGCGGGGGTGTGGAACCGCGAAGGCGACAAGCGCACTCATCTTGCCAACTTCCTGTCCAAGATCGACGCACAGGCCGTCACCGAGCGGTACTCGGCTTGCGAGGCGAACTTCCTAAGTGCGCTCAAACAGGTTGGCATTTAATCTCCGTACAGTGAGAGCAGCGCTAAGCGCGCTGCTCCTTGCCGCCCAGATTTCCCTGGCGGCGATCGCTTGCGCGCCTGTCGCGTTGGCCGAGGACGCGGCCTTCGCGCATTACGGGGTCAATCGCCTCAACCTCGCCTGGCTCGATCGCAACGAACAGGAGCGCGTGCTCAAGGAAATCGCCGACAGCGGCGCCACGCACGTGCGTCTTTCCCTGTCGCGGCCAGTCGACAAAAGTATCGAGGCCGTCGCCATAGCCAACCGGCTGGGATTGCGCATCCTGCTCGAAATCCAGCTTTCGAACACAAGCTACTATGGGGATGCGGTTCGCCCCCGCAGCGGTCAGCGGCGCATCTGGGACATCAACCGTCTGTCCGATCTGAACCTTGATCGCTATCGCGCAGGCCTTCGCGAAGCGCTCACGCGCCTCGATGCCCTCGGTGTCCGCCTCGATGCGGTGGAGCCTGGAAACGAGATCAATCTTGCCGGCTACAACGGCGACCTTTCGGTCTATCAGAGACCTGGTCAGCAGACGCCGCGAACCCTCGCCGATCTCAAGGATCGCGCAGCTTTTGAAAAAGGGCTGGACCGCTACATCGAGGTGCTGAAGATCACTCGGGACGAGGTGCGCAAGAGCGAAAAGAGCAGCGGCGCTGCCATCGTCTCCGCCGGGCTCTCCGACATGGGTGCCAAGGAAGCGGACCGGCAAGGCATGGAGCGGCTCGATCCGGCCGAAGTGATAATGCTTCTGCGTGACCGAGGAATGGACGAGATTGTCGATGCCTACGGCATCCACGTCTATCCCGCCCGCAAGGATCCGAAAGCGATCAAATCCGTCGTCACCAAGCTTCTCGATTTCTGCAAGCCATCCGAAAGCGGCCGCCCATGTTGGGTGACGGAGTGGGGAATCGCCAACACGGCGCGTACCTGCCCCGTCGATGATCGTCAGCGTATAGGCGCGATGGCCGCCATGCGCACGGTCTTTTCCGACTTCGCCAAGGCGAAGCGACTGGATGCCGCCTACTACTACGACTGGGACACGCAGCAATCCTATCGTCTGTGGCGCTGCGGTTCGCTAAGTCCGGCGGGTGCCTTGGCGATCGCCCCGGAAACAGGCGATCCTCGTTAGCTGGGGGCGCCCCCACGGCAGGGCAACCATGTCAGTCAGCGGCGTGCAGCACGGCTCGATGCGGGCTCCAGGCCCTTGCCGCGATAGGTGACGGGGATGCCGAGCTCCTCGTGGGTGCGTGCCAGTGTCTCGAGCCAGGTCGCCAGATCTTCCGGCACCGTCTCCTCGCCGGTCTCCATCGCCTCTATCCATGCCAGGTTGCAATGGAGGGCGCTCGCCAGATTGATCGGCGTCCAACGAAGAACAAGAAGGCATTGGGTGAAACGGGCGGGGGTCATCGGTCGTGCTCAAGGTTGCATTGTGGAATGGATGAAGCAGGCTTTACACGCAGAAATAAGTCAAGGTGATGACTTGTCGCGCCCAAAAGCCCTGATCTTTTCGTGAGTTAGAATTGATTGGGCAAAATGCCGCAGAACGGTTGTGGAAACCGCAGTGTCTCGCCGCTTGCAGGGCCGTCGACAGTGATAAAGTGCTAAGACGGTGCGACAAGAACGGGGCGTTTGGTCAATCACCGATGCGCTTTGCTGGCGCGCGGGTGCGAATCGCGCGTCTTTCAGATTGAATGCCAGCCTATCCCAACAGCCGATTCGGGCTTTCGGGCAACAGCGCTGAGGCCGCCGACCATTGCATGCATCTCTCTACCAGTCCGCGATCAACATCGCCGCGAAGGCAGCTTTTTATCTGTCGCTGGCGATGCTTCTTCCTGCGGCAGTCGACCTGCTCCATGGGCACCCGGATTGGCGGATCTTTGCCGTTTCGGCCTTCGTCACCGGGGGCGTTTCACTCCTGGCGATGGCTGCGACCGAGAGTGGCCCTCCGCCGTTCAGCCGCAAGATGGGCTTCCTCGTCGTCAACCTGCTCTGGCTCGTCATCTCGCTGGTTGGGGCCGTGCCCTTCTGGTTCTCATCTCTGAAGCTTGATTTCGCCAAGGCCCTGTTTGAATCCGTCTCCGGCATCACGACGACTGGCTCGACGGTCATCACCGGTCTCGACTACGCGCCTCCCGGCATTCTTCTCTGGCGTTCGCTGCTGCATTGGCTGGGCGGCATCGGCATCGTGGCGCTCGGGCTCTTCGTCATGCCCTACCTGCGTGTCGGCGGCATGTCGTTCTTCAAGATGGAATCTTCGGACACCACCGAGAAGCCGTTCGCCAGGATCGTCACCTTTACACGGGCCTTCCTCCTCATCTACGTGGTGCTGACCGTCACCTGCGCCACGATTTATTCCTATCTCGGCATGAGCCGCATCGATGCGCTGAACCATGCGATGTCGACGATTGCGACCGGAGGCTTTTCCACCCACGACGCCTCGCTCGGCTACTTCAAGAGCCTGCCGATCCTCTGGGTCGCCACGTTCTTCATGACCTTGAGCAGCCTGCCGTTTTCGGTGCTCATTCTCTTCATCGTTCGCGGCCGGCTCGATACGCTGAAGGATCCGCAGATTATCGTTTTCCTGTCCTATCTGACGGTGCTCGCGCTTGCGGCAAGCCTCTATCAGCGGCTTGCCAATGGCGTCGCGGCAAACGATGCGCTTGCGCATGGGTTCTTCACCGTCTCGTCGATCCTGTCGACGACGGGCTTTGCCAGCGACGATTACATGCTGTGGGGGGAGTTCGTCGTCGCGCTTGCCTTCGCCGCAACCTTCATGGGCGGTTGCTCCGGGTCGACGGCGGGCGGCATGAAGGCCTACCGCTTCATCATCATCTTCAGTTCCATCCGAGCGGGGCTCTTCAAGTTGATCTACCCGAATGCGGTCCACGCGGTGCGCTACGGCAAGGGCCTCATCGATATCGACGTGCAGCGCACGGTCTTTATGTTCTTCACCGCCTACATGTTCATCTGGGCGTCCGGCAGTTTGGCGATGGGCGCGATGGGCTATGAGTTCGTCACGGCTGCATCCGCCGTTGCCACAGCGCTCTCAAATGTCGGCGCCGGGCTTGGGCCGATCATTGGACCGGCCGGAAATTTCTCGACCCTTTCGGATCCGGCGCTTTATCTGCTGTCGGTCATGATGCTGCTCGGCCGCCTGGAAATCCTGACGGTGCTCGTCATCCTGACGCCGCTGTTCTGGAAGGATTGAGCTCAGCGCCTATCGGTCGCACACCGATCCAGCACGCCTTGATCCCAAAACGAAACCTCGGGCCGTCTCCGATCCGAGGTTTCTTTTACTGCGAGGCGAGGGAGGGCGTCAGGCCGCCTCGGTCCTGCGATAGGTCCCGGCGTTTTCGACATAGTATTTCTCGAAACGATGGCGATAGTGCTCAGGGCCGCCGAAGTCACTGTATTTTGCCAGTTCGTTCATGTCCGTCTTGTTGAGGATTACGCCAAGGATCTTGCCGTTGATCTGCGGTTCGGAGTTGAGCAGGTCACGCACCAGGCGCGACGGCGTGCGGCCCCACTCTGCAACGTAGATGAAGCCATCGGCGAGCGGCGAAAACGCCTTGCCATCGACCACCGGAGCCAGCGCCGCAAGATCGACAATCACGTAGTCGAACGATTTGCGGGCATTGTCGATGAGCTCGCCCATCGCCGGGGACGCGAGCAGCTCGTGGCTGTCATAGGGCTCGCTCTTTGCCCCGGCTTCCCCGCCAACCGGTAAGATCGCCAGTTTTGTCTTCTGGTCGATCTTGATGCCGGCGGGCCAGGAGGATTCGCCGATCAGCGCCTCGACGAGGCCGGTCCTTGGCGGCGGGTTGATCATCTTGCTCAGCCCGGGCTTGCGGATGTCGGCGTCGATCAGCAACGTTTTCTTGCCGCTTGCCGCGAGCAATGCCGCAAAGTTCGCCGCAATGATCGACTTGCCCTCGTCCGGAACGGCCGAAACGATGCCGATCACGCGTGAGCCGTTGCCGTGCAGCATCCGGTCGCAGGCGAGCTTGGCGTTGCGGAAGGTCTCGGCGAAGGAGGAGCGCGGCGCGTCGAGCACAATGCGACTGACGCGTTCGAACGGAATCGCGGCCTCCGTCGTCGGCTGGGGCGTCTTGCCCTTCATCAGCCGCGCACGAACCCGATCGGTCGTGGTCGGTTGACGCGGGCCGATCAGCGGAACATAGCCGAAAGACCTGTGTCCGAGGATCGATCGCACGTCGCTTTCGAGCCGGAAGGTCCGCTCACGGAACTCCTGGAACGCGGCAAAGGCGCCGCCTGCCATCATGCCAAGCACAGCCGAAAGTGCCAGAATCAAGGTCTTCTTCGGGCTTGAGGGCGAGGTCGGAACGCCAGCCGTGGAAATCACCCGGGCCTTGGCGATCGGGAAGGAGCGCTGCTGCGAAGCCTGCTCATAGCGATTGAGATAGGTCTCGTAGAGCGTCTTCAACGCTGCCGACTTCTGCTCGAGTTCGCGCAGATGCACGAGCGAAAGGTTCGCATCCGAGTTGCGACCAGTGGTGCCTTCGATGTTTTCCCGCAGGGAGGCTTCGCGCGAGCGGGCAACCTCATATTCGTTGCGGTAACTTGCGGTCAGTTGCTGCAGTTCCTGGAAGATCTGCCGGCCGATATCGGACTTTTCTTCGCGCAGCGATACTGCCTGGGGATGATCGGCGCCGAAGCTCTGCGTCACTTCCTGCTCGCGCTTGCTGACGGCGAGGTAGCGGGTACGCAGCTCCCGGATGACGGAGTTGTCGCCCTCCTTGGCGGAAATCGTCGCATTCTTGACCGCGGTTTCAGGCCCCTGATCGACGATCGCCTGGAACTGCTTGAAGCGCGCGGAAGCGCTTGCCGTGTCGGCTTGAGCGATGATGAGCTGGCTGTTGAGATCTGCCAACTGCTGTTCGGACATGAGTTCGCCGCGGGCGAGCGTCAGTCCGTTTTCGCTGCGGAATTTCTCAACCTCGAGCGAAGCGGCCTGCGAGCGTTGCCTCAGATCCGCAAGGCGCTCCTGCAGCCAGACGGAGGCGCGTTCCGTCGCATCGAAATTGGCGTTCAGTTGATCGTTGAGATAGGCGTCCGCATAGCCGCGCACGATTGCCGCGGCGAGCTCCGGATCGCTGGAGCGATAGGCAAGCGAAATGACGGAGCTTCTGGTGACGCGTTCGACGGCCAGCCCTTGCTGGATGAGCGCGGCCGCCTTCTGCCGCCGGCCATTGCGTGCTGCCTCTTCCGAGATCTCGGAGCCAAAAAACGAAAAGACGCCGGTTACGGATCTCAGCCAGTCCTTGACGACGCCGAAGGGCGAGCGTGGCGGGTTGAGAACCGTATCGTTGTCGTCGAGGTTCATCTTGTCGACGACCCGCAAGGCGAGTTCGCCGGATTTCAGGATCTCGACGGCGCTCGCCATCTGCGTGTCGAGCAACTGGCTGTTTTGTGGTGTTGCCTCTTCCTCGGCGTACTTCGAGAGGTTCTCGTCGAGCAGGATCTGCGTCATCGACGTATAGAACGGTGTCGCGAAAACGAGATAGACCGCGCCAAGTGCCAGGAACAGCAGGACGAACGCGCCAACCAGCCTGGCGCGGCGGACGATGATCGAGAAGAGCCGGTCAAGGTCGATAAACCTATCGGGTTCCTCCATTTCCCGCGGCACGACGCTGTTGAAGGGGAGACTTCTTTGGTTCATTGGGTCGCTCTGTCCGTTTCCCTTTATAGTCCGACGGTTGGCGCCACTTCAAAAAAAGAGGCGCCAAACCAGCTTTATGCCGCGCGGATGCGGCCTTCGTGAGACAGCACCATGTCCTTGACCGAGGCATAGACCGCGTCGCCGAGGTCCGAGCGCGCGAGCGCGAAGGCGACATTGGCGGCGATGAAGCCTTCCTTGGAGCCGCAGTCGAAGGTGCGCCCCTCGTAGGGATGGGCGTGAAACGCTTGATTTTGCGAGAGTTTCAGCATCCCGTCGGTCAACTGGATTTCATTACCGGCACCCCGTTGCTGGTGCGCGAGAATGTCGAAAATCTCGGGCTGAAGGATGTAGCGGCCGTTCAGATAAAAATTCGACGGTGCTTCGCCGGCACGCGGCTTTTCGACCATTTTCGTGACTTCGAAACCGTGGGGAACCGCAGCGCCCTTGCCGACGATGCCATATTTCGACGC
>NZ_JAEPRP010000214.1:7047-11222 GCF_016652895.1 Ensifer sp. SSB1 | reverse complement strand
TCTAGGCCAGATGGAATGCGGGACAACTTAGACATGTCCAACCTCCTTTCCGCGGCTTGCGGATAATCGGGGCCAGCCGGTGGACGCGGTCGCCCCTACGCTCATCGCGCAACCAGGGTTGCGTGATGTGGTCACTCCAGGTTTTCAGCCGAATGGCTGATCATGCACGTTGGTCTTGATCAGGCGAGCAGCCAGTGGTCGAGCCGGAACTCGTAGAGCTTGCCGTCGTTCTCGTTCGGGTTGGAGTCGTTGTCGACGCCTCTGTCGACGATGTAGAGGCTCATCTGGTTGCCATCGTCGCTGCTCGGCGCGAGCGCCAGGCCGGCCACCTTGCGGGCATTGGCAGCCGAGATATCAAGGGTACCCAGTTGCTGGCCGGTCGTTGACATCATCACGACCTGGGTGCGCGACTTGACGACATAGAGCAGGTCGTGAACGGGGTCGTACTCGACGCAAGGATCGCCGTTGGAGAGCGTGCCGATCGAAAAACTCGTCACCACGTCGTCGCCGCCCGCGGAAGCCACTCCGTCAAATTTGCCATTTGTGCCGGGATTGATCGTGTAGATTTTCGCTGTGCCGTCAGCGAGATAAAGAACACCCCGCTTCGTGTCATAGGCTATACCTTCGGGGTCGGAACTCCCGAAGGCGGACGTCTTGAACGAGGTCACGATGTCATCGGCCGTGTTGTACAGACCGTCCGAACCCGGGTTGAGTTCGTATACGCTCTTCGTGCCGGTATCGTCAGAGAAGTAGAGGTGCCGGTTGGTTGGATTGTAAGCGACACCACTCGGTTCGTCCGAGAAACTGGTGGTGGTCATCGACCTGACCAAGGTGCCGTTCAGGCTCATTTCGAAGAGGTTCTTTCCCTGGAATATCGACATTTCATCGACTTCGCCGTCCGAAATCATCAAGGTGCCGAGATGGGAAATGTAGGTGATGCCCGACGGGTCCGGGCTTGCCGGCGACCACTGCGAGGTCAGTACGGTGTGGACAAGTGTTGCCGAGGTCGGCGGGCTGGGGACGCCTGACGTGACGTTGACGGTGTAGTCATGCAAGGCCATGCTCCCGTCCGACGACGTCGCGGTGACCGTGAGCGTGATCGAAGACTGGGCATTGAGTGTACCGGTGCCTGAGCGGGTAATAATCCCGCTCGTATCAATGGCGAAACGCGTATCGTTGAGGCTATAGGTCACCGTCGAACCGGCATCCGGATCCGCCGCTGACGCAGTGATGCCGACCTTGGTGCCCGCAGCGGCACCCTGGGCGATCTGGTTCGTGGTCGTGTCGGCATCGGCCGGCGTCCCGAATGCGACCGGCTCCGGGCTGTTGAGAACGTTGACGGTAAAGGTCTGGGTGGCCGTGCTGTGGTCGGACGAGGTCGCGGTCACCGTGAGTGTGATCTGGGTCTGGGTCTCGAAGTCGAGCGTCCCTGAACCCGAACGGGTGATGACGCCGGTCGCCGCGTCGATCGCAAAACGGGTATCGTTGATGCTGTAGCTCACTGTGTCGCTGGCGTCGGGATCGCTGGCCGAAGCCGTAATGCCGATGGCCGCTCCGACAACGGCCAGTTCCGCAATCTGATTGGCCGCGGGATTGGCATCTGTCGGATTGTTGAAGGCGACAGGCGAGCCTGCCGCCGGGACGTAGTATTCGAGATGCAGGAGCGGTGCCGAAGCAGCGTTGCCGTCGAACGATTTGGCCGTCCGTGTGCCGGTTGTCCCGGTGATCACGAATGCTATGTCATTCAGTGCCGCCCAGCCGTCACGATCGATGATTTCCTGAATGATCGCCTTGAGGTCAGGTGTGCGTTGGCCGGCTCCGGCCTCGCCGCGTATCGTCCAGTCCGCTGGTGTCCAACCGACCGACGCATCCGTGATCGGGCGTGATGAAACATCGAACTTCGTGGTGGTGAAAGCCGCTGCGTCGTCAGAGTCCTGACCGCGGATCAGCAGCGATATTGCTCCCGTGCTCACTTCGTCGGTGGTGAACTGGATATAGGCATTGGTGATGACGGCGCCTTTGGGGATGTCGATGCCGGCGAAACGGAGCCCGACTGTTTGACGCGTGCTGCCGTCAAAGCCGAGTTCGAGATCGTTAATGTTGCCCGAGATCGACCCTGAAGCCTTTTCCTCGGCGTCGTCGGCAGCGCCAGACACGCGGCTTTCGATCGTCGTCGAAACGGCAAGGCTCTGCTCGCTCATCAACGTGGCCGCTTCTCCGTCGCTGCTGGCCGTAAAGGCGGGCGATGCGCTTGTCTGGCGTGCCAATCCCGTTTCGGTTGGCGCCGTTGTCCCACCGTTTTGTTGCCCTGCGTTGCGCTGCGGATCGAGACCCAAGGGCCACAGGCCCCAGTTGCCGTTGCCTTCGAACGAGACGGTCGCGCGCAGAATGTTCTGGATGAATGGGGCCATTGCCGCATTCGCTGCGGGGATACCGGTCAGTGCCAGTGATCCGTCATCGGCCAATCCGTCGCCCATGAGGCCGTAGTCGAAGTCGACATCTGCCAAGAGCTGTTTGACGCTAGGAAACCGAGCCAAGCTGGTCATGTCGTATCTCCTTTACCGAGGCCGCCTCTTCAGCCAGCCTTTGCAGGTCCGCGATGGTCGGTGCCCGTCAAAGCACGAGCACCCTTGGGTAAAGCCGAAACCCGCGTCTGAAGGAGGGGCGCCGTTGGGAAGGACGGCGTCGCTCGATCGGATCGCGGGACGGAACTTGGAACACACATGCATTGTCGGTCGGACGAGACCGCAGAATGGTCGGGAGGCTATCGCCTATCCCGGACGACTGCGCCGCAGCCAAGCGGGCGCCAGCCCTGCAACCAGGCGAAGCATCGACTGACCATCCCGTCCAAGAAACAGCGACGGTAGCAGCCAGCACGACAACAACCCCGCCACACCAGCGGCAATCGCGACATTGAAAAGGAGGACGAGCGGCATCACGTGGATCTGGCGCAATTGATCGGCGGCAATCCAGGCACTCGCGCCAACCACGCCCGCAAGTGCAAACGCTGGTACATGCACGGCGATGAACTCGGACCAGGTGATACCGGTGACGCGCAGGCTTAAATGCGCCATCAGTATGAAATTGGTCATGACGGCGACGACAACACCGGTTGCCACTCCCGTCACACCCCAGAAACGTCCGAGAAAAGCGCCGATCGCCACGGCCGCCACGAAGATCGCCTGCCGCCATGCCCTTGCGTAAACGACACCGGTCGCCCGCGAAATGGAGTCGCTGAGCTTGTAGCTTGTGCGGAACAACATGCCGACGGCCAGGATCTGGAGGGGAGCGACGACGGCGTCCCACCCTTTGCCGAGCAGGACCTGAACGATCTCAGGCGCTGCGATCGCGACGACGAGGCTTGCCGGCAATACCACCAGAGCGCAGGCCGCAACCGCGCTGCGGTAAGCTCGGGCAAGGCGGGCGGGCTCCTGTTGCACGAGCGCCATCGTTGGAAAGAGGACACGGTCGAGAATCTGGCCGATGATGACTGCCGGCGTGGTCATCAGCTGCGAGGAGAGCGAGTAGATACCCAGTGCCGACGCTCCAAGCCACCGTCCGACGATGAGCTTGTCGACTTGGGTTGCGAGATAGTTGCACACTCTAGCAATCGTGAACCCGCCGCCGAAATAGAGCAGTTCGCCGATTGCACGCCGCTCCAGCAAAGGGCGTTTCGGATGCGGCTGGCCGGCGAGCAACACAATCGTGCGAAGCAGATTTTGCGTCATCAGCGCCCCGACGAGCGCCCAAATCCCAAAGCCTGCCAAGGCAAAGATCGGTCCCGCGACCACGAAGCCGACCGCAAAGCATACAGCGTCGACGGCGGCCAGCCATTCGAACCGCAGCGCTCGCTGGGCAACGGCCTGCGCCACGAGTGCGACGCCCTGGCAAATGAAGACCACGCTGGTGGCACGCACGATCGGGGCCAAATCGGCAAGTCGCATGGCATGTGCGATTGCCGGCGCCCCCAGCCAGACCAGCCCGGCGATCAGCAGGCTGAGGATCAGCGACAAGGTGAAGCCGACCCGCAGGTGACGGTCATCGAGCTCGGGCCGCTGCACGATTGCCGGTGCGACACCGAGGTTCTCGAAAATGGTCGCCAACTTGATGATGACGAGGGCTGCGGCATAAAGCCCGAATTCATTGGGAGAAAGCAGCCGGGCGAGTACGAGGAG
>NZ_JAEPRP010000214.1:0-7037 GCF_016652895.1 Ensifer sp. SSB1 | reverse complement strand
CGACGGCCTCCGCCACCGCGAGCGCCCCCATGGACAGACCCGTCCAGAACATGCCCACAACACTACGCTTTGCCAGACCCTGTCGGATGTTACTCACGCCTTGCACTCCTCGGGCGAACGAGCTTCACACACTGCTCTTGCGGCGCTTCCTCATTGAAGGGGAGGCGGGACTTCGTAGCCGTACACGCGCATTTCCTCCTCGACCTCCGGAAGGATCGCCCTGAGTTCTTCGCGACCGAAGCGAAGCCATTTCTCCTGGCGGGTGGGGTCGACCATCTCCTTGGCGGCACGAAGGATATCGTCACTGCAGACGAGGCCGCAGTGGGCGTAGATGCGGCGCAAGGTCGTCTCTGTGTCTTGCATCAGGTCCTCGTAGCGACAAGTGAGCACCCGGCCTTCTCCAAGCTTGGAAAGATCCTCCCGGGCCCGGCGGTTGCACTGCGCCCATTGGCGCGCAATCACTGTCAGCTTATCGTGTTCCTTCAGATCCTGATCGATCCCCTCGTACTTCGGGCCGTAGACCGGCGCGTATTTCCTGCGCAGTATCTTCTTGACGAACATTTGGCGGATGAGCGTGCCGGCATAGTAGTGAAGCTGTGTCAGCGGCGTGGTCGAAAGTGTTCTTTTCATCCCCTTCAGCGTCTTCGTTCTCTGCCATTTCAGTTCCATGGAACTGATGTAGGAGAACGGATTTCTCGAGATGAAAAGGAAAGTCGCCTCCGGAAAAATCTCGTGCACATAGGACGTGCGAAGGACATTCGACGGGGTATTTTCCATGATCTGGCGGCCGCCGTTCTTCACCTGGAACTCCAGGAAGCGGCCGCGAATGTAGCGGATGACCTTTTCCGTCGCATCACGCTCGGTGAACACGTCGTGCTGCCTACCGGGATCTGCGTAGAGCCAGAGCGTCCGCGGTTCGTACCAGGTCACCACGTCGGGATGCAGGCCGATCAATTTCTGGGTGATCGTCGTTCCTGAGCGATAGTTGCCAATCAGGAATATCGGCGGTCTGAGCTTGGTCGCGATCACAGCAATCCTCCTTCACTGGAGAAACCGGATTGGCGGCAGCGTTGATGCCGCCCGCTTTGCGCCTATTGGTCACGGAAGGCGCGCATCATCTGGTCTGACAGGGGTTTCATCAGATAGGACATCATCGTTCGGTCTCCGATCGTGATGAACGCCTCGGCCGGCATGCCGGGAAGGAGCGCCAGGGAACCCGTATGTTCCGTCCCATCGAGCTTCGGGGTGATCCGCGCGACATAGTAGCTCTCATTCGTGCGTTGATCGTGCGTCACGTCGGCCGCGACCATCGACACGACCCCTTGGAACTCCGGTGTGATGCGCTGGTTGAAGGCGGTGAACCGCAGCATGGCGCTTTGGCCGACCATGACCTGGTCTATGTCTTGCGGTGCGACCTTTGCCTCGATCGCCAGGGCATCGTGATCCGGAATGATCATCATGATCGGCTCGCCGGCACCAATGACGCCGCCGATGGTGTGAACCGTCGATTGGTGGATGGAACCGCTTGCGGGCGCCCGGATATCGATGCGCAACAATTGATCCGCAGCGGTCACCTGGCGTTCCTCGAATTCGGCGATCTTGGCGTCGACGTCGCGCAATTCGCTGCCGGTCGAGCTTGAAAACTCCTTATCCAGCTGCAGGATCTGGAGCTGCACTTCTGCGATCGCGCCTCGCGCCTGTGCGGTACTGGCGATCAGCTGTGCTCGCTCACCCTCGATCCGTGTCGCGTCGCGTTCATAGGCCGTCAGCTTGGATAGCGGCGTGAGCTTCCGTTCGACAAGATCGCGAATGCCCTCGAGTTCTTCGCCGATCAGTTCGATTTCCTTGGCCTTGGCCTTTCCCTGGGCCAGATAGCCTTCGATCTGCTTCTGGAGTTGCTCGATGCGTTCGCGTAACCGCGCCTTGTTGCCGGACCGCTCGAGGCGGCGAATTTCGAACAGCCGCCGCTCGCTCGTGACCAGCGCGGCAACCTCCGCCTCATTCATCCGTGCCGCCAGCGTCGGGGCTATCGTCAACCGGTCGTCGCCGTCACGCTCAGCCTCAAGGCGTGATTTTCGCGCATAGAGTTCATCGAGGCTTTTGGTCACGAAGGCCAGGTTGGCGCGCGGCACGACATCGCTGAGCTGTACGAGAAGATCACCGGCTTCGACATGCGCACCGTCGCGCACCAGGATCCTGCTGACAATGCCTCCGGTCGGGTGCTGAACCTTCTTGCCATTGGACGCGACGACGACGACGCCGTGAGCGATGATCGCGCCGGAGATCTCCATGGTCGCGGCAACGCCGCCGACCACGCCGAAAAGCAGGGCGATGACCGTCACTCCGCCTAGGAGGTTGCGGCGAATGGAGCGTCGGTGGGGGTGTGTTGCGTTCATCGGATTATCGACGATTGTCTTGACCGTTTTCAATTCGGCAGTTTGGGCAGGGCGGCGACGCGTTTCAGTACATCGCTGTTGGCCGGCTGCAACGGGGAGAGTTTGGAGAGTACCCGTTCGCGCGGACCCAACGTCTGCATCTGACCTTCCTTCATTTCCAGCACCAGATCGACGGCGGCGAGGATGTTCGGGCGATGCGTGACGATGACGACAATGCCGCCGCGCGCCTTGATCCGCTTTATGGCTTCGCCAAGGGCACTTTCGCCATCGGCGTCAAGGTTGGAGTTCGGCTCGTCGAGCACGATCAGAAATGGATCGCGATAGAGGGCACGGGCCAGCGCAATGCGCTGACGTTGCCCTGCCGAAAGTGCGGTGCCGCCCTCGCCAATCTGGGTCTCGTAACCATTGGGCAGACTGACGATCAGGTCGTGAACGCCCGCAGCGCGGGCGGCGGCGACAACGGCCCCGGCGTCTGCTGCCGGCTCAAAGCGCGCGATGTTGGTCTGAACCGTTCCTGCGAAAAGCTCCACGTCCTGCGGCAAGTACCCGATGTGACGCCCGAGATGGTCCTGCGGCCATTGATCGAGTGCTGCCCCGTCGAGTTTGATGCGGCCAATCGTCGGCCGCCAGGCGCCGACAAGGGCGCGCACAAAGGTTGACTTGCCCGAGCCGCTGGCGCCGATCACGCCAAGCCCGACACCGGCATTCAGTTCGAACTCGATGCCCTGGACGATCAGACGTTGGGTTCCCGGCGCACTGACGGCGACCCGATCGACGGTGAGGCTGGAACGCGGTGCTGGCAGCGCCATCGGCCCCGTTTCGTCAGGCAGCCGTGAAAGCAACTGGTTCAGCCGGCGCCAGCTCTGGCGGGCGGAGATGAAATTGCGCCAATGGGCGATCGCAAGATCCACCGGCGCGAGTGCTCGTCCCGCGAGGATCGAACCGGCGATGATGACACCGGCCGTAGCCTCACCATGGATCACCAGCCAGGCCCCGATGCCGAGCATTGCCGATTGCAGCATCAGCCGCAACGCCCTGGAAAGGCTGCCGAGGCCGCCAACGACATCGCTGACCCGCTGCTGCTGAGCGATGTGTTCGCGGCTCGTTTCCTGCCATTGCTCGTGAAGCCGGCGACGCATGCCCATGGCCGCCAGAACCTCCGCATTGCGGCGGCTGGCTTCCGCCAGGTTGTTGCGTCGGATGCCCGAAGAGGTCGCCTGACTTGCCGGTTTGCGCGTCAGCATCTCGGTCGTGATCGTCAGCGCCACCAACACGATCGCGCCGCCGATCGCGGTCAGCCCGAGGATCGGATGGAAGCCCCAGATGATCGCGATGTAGAAGGGGAGCCACGGGAGTTCGAAGAGTGCGTTCGGGCCGGGGCTCGCGAGAAAAGTGCGGATGCTGTCGAGATCCCGCTGCGGTTGCAATCCCTCGCCCTGTTGCCCGACGAGAAGTGGCAGACGCGCGATGGCCGAGAAGACCCGGCCTGAGACCGTTTCATCCAGCTCAGCGCCGATCCGCGTCATGATGCGGCCGCGCAGAAGATCGATCACCGCCTGCCCAAGGAAAAGGACGGCTGCGAGGATCGACAGTCCGATGAGCGTCGGTACGCTCCTGCTCGGCAGAACGCGGTCGTACACCTGCAGCATGAAGATCGCGCCGTTCAGCATGAGGATGTTGCTGACGCCGCTGAAAATCGCGACACCTGTCAGTGCGCCGCGGCAGGAACGCAAGGCGCCTGAAAGCTCCGTGCCCGGCGAGAGCCGTTGACTGGCCGAAAGGGCGGTTGTCGACGTGTTGGCGGCAGCGGCTGTGCGTCTGCGCAGCCGCGGAATGATGACCAACAGGAGGCCCAGGATCGCGATTGCCAGCCAAAGCGGCTGGCTATCCAAATCGGCGCCTGTCAACCTCGTCAGGTCATCCCTGACGGTTGTGGCGCTTGTGCTGATGCTCTCTACCCAGGTCGGCCATGGGGCGACAGTCAACTCGAACCTTCCCGTCTTCCATGCGCTGTTGGCAGGCAGGAACTCGAACGCAAATCGGCCAAGCGCGAGCACGAAGAGGAGAGCGCCGATGACCTGCCATGGGGTGACTGCGCGGCGGGGACGGCGGGATCGGGGCCGCGGCCCACGCAGGAGCAGCCGCTGTTTCTTCGGCGCGGCCTTGCGGCGCGGCGCAGCGCGCATGTGACCTCCCACCAGCACAAAGACCGCACCGGAGAGGAAGGTGAGAATGCCGGCAATACTGTGGCCGCTGAAAACCATACCTAGTGCGTCCTGTCCGGCAAAAAAGCCGGAAAGAAACGCCCGGCCATCCGAAACTTGTAAGACTGTTGCACGACTGTCATTGTTTTCGCCGATGGTTGCTGCGATATTTACACGTGACTCCAACTGTAGCGTCTGACGAAGAGCTCAGCATGAGGGGTATCAGGTGTTTGAGTTCGCGACCCTTCTGACGATTGGTTTCCTTGGGGGATGCTTCGGGCGAGTCGCCTGGATCTTCCTGTCATCCATCGTCGTATTGTTGATCACACCCATTTATCTGGTCCTGCAGCGGGGCATCGACGGTGTTTTCGCCGTGGTCTTTCTGACCCTGCTTGCCATCATGACGGTGCAGTTGGGCTCTGTGACCGGCTTGCTCGTGCTGCGGTCGCGACGCAAGCGCGGGTCTCCCCGCGACACGGTCGACGGCCTCTCATCGCGTCAAAAGGCCTTCTTTTCGATGTCCGCCGCCGGGTCCGGGCGGGATTCCCCCGACGAATAGAAACCCTTGCTCGCCACGACCGAAACTTCGATGACGTCGCCTGCATTGACGTCGGTGTCCTCGTTCGCAGCGACTTCCTGGCCCGTCTTCTGCCCGCGCCGGAAGATCAGGATCTTTACGGAACCCTGCAGTTCCTCGATCGTCCGGTGTTCGCCATATTCAAAGACGAAGAGCAGTTTGTCCGACAGGTATCGCAGCTGGCTTGCCAGCTTCGCCAGCTGGACCTGTGTTTCCTGCGTATCCGAAATCAGCTGGAATTCGTGATCCTGGTGCTTCTTGCGCAGTTCGCTCTCCATGTTGAGCAGATCCTGCTGCAGTCGCGTCTGCTGCATTTCGAACTGGGCAAGGTCGAGCCGGTAGTTGTTCTGGGCGCGCTCCAGCGCCATGACGTTCGTATTGGTGATCAGACCTTTCTGGCGCAGGACCCGCACACCCTCCAACTCTTCGAGCTGGCTCTTCACGGTTTGCTGCCGTTCGTCCTTGGCGCCGGCGAGCGTCTCGGCTTCCTTCTTCAGGCGCGCAAGCGAGGCTTCAAGGTAGGATATGTCGTCCCGGAACGCGGTCAGCCGAGCCGTCAGCTGCGCCTTCTCGGTTGCTATGATCTCGTCGATCAGGCCCTGGCCAAGTTCGACCGGAGGATCGGTCGGGACTGCAAAGTTGTCGACCAGCTTGCTCTCTGCGTTGAGCCGGGCAAGGCGTACCTTCAGGCGGTACTCTTCGATCATCAGGTTTGCCCGCTCGCTGCGCAGGTCCGCGATCTGCAGCGCCGGCACGGTTTCACCGGCGGTCGTCGGACGGAAGCCGCCGGCGAGCGCCAAGGCGTGTCGGATGGTTATGCCCGGTTGGAACGGATAGGAGCCAGGATGGGCAACGGCGCCGGAAATAAAGAACGGACGGTATTGACCGATCTCAACCTTGACATAGGGATCGAGGATCAATTTCCGTTGCTGGTAGGCGTTGCGGATATTCTGGGAGAGGGCGGCGGTCGTCAGGCCACGGGCGCGAACGTCGCCAAGAAGCGGAAGCGCTATCGAACCGCGATCGTCGACCACCACCTCCAAAGGATAGGCCGCCTCGCCGAAGACCAGCACGCGCACGACATCGCCGGTGTCGAGCGCATATCCTTCGGCGCGGGCGAGATTGGCGCCGAGCAGGGCAACCACCACCGCGAGAATTCGCAGCAGAAGACGACCGCAATCAACCTTGCGGACAGGGCTATGAATGCCCCCAAAGCCGCTATACCGGCGTCCGAACTGAGATGAGACATAGCTTGGATCGATATACGGTTTCATTGCCTTCTCCTTCGTCAGCGCTTGGGACGTGACGATACTCACGACACTTCAGAATGCGTTGCTGTGCACCAGGACGCGTAGGGTCCTGAAGAGGATTTTCACATCCAGCCAGAGCGACCAGGTATGGATATATTCAAGGTCGGCAGCGACCCGGTCTTCGATGTCGCATCTCTTTTCGGTCGGACCCCGGTAGCCGCGTATCTGGGCAAGGCCCGTCAGGCCTGGCTTCATCGAGTGACGATGCCAGTAGTCCGGCACCACTTCCCAATAGAGCGCACCCTCTGCCGAGGCACCGAGCGCGTGTGGCCGCGGACCGACGAGGCTCATCTGCCCCATGAAAACGTTCCAAAGCTGGGGAAGCTCGTCGAGGCTTGTATGGCGCAGAAAATGCCCGAGCCGCGTTATGCGGGGGTCGTTCCGCTCGGTGAGATGGTTGCCGGCGGCGTCCGTCAGGTCGACACGCATGGTTCGGAACTTGATGCAGTTGAAGTACCTGTTGTTGGTGCCAATCCGTTTCTGCACAAAGAATGCAGGGCCGGGGGAATCCGCACGGACGAGCGCCATGAGAACGGCGACGAGAGGCAAG
>NZ_JAEPRP010000213.1:6824-11268 GCF_016652895.1 Ensifer sp. SSB1 | reverse complement strand
CTGGTAGAGCGTCCCCGAGCCTTGTCGAGACGCTCACACGTCTCTTACAACGCTGGCAATGAAAGCCGCCTTCAGATGCTCGGCAGCGGGCGAAAGGCTGTGATGGCGCCGTTGAAGCAGCGAGACGTCGCGCATGACGATCGGGTCAATGAGATCGACCGTGGTCACGCCCACGGCCGAGGCGAGTTGTCCGGAATTCTCCGGTAGGATCGAGACACCCATTCCGGCGGCGATCATGCTGATGGCGGTCGTCGAAAAGCGCACTTCGTACTTTGGCCGGTAGTTCGGAACGACGCGGATAAGATTGTGCTCAACGATGTTGCGTAGTGGATTGGAGGCGGCAAGCGTGATGAGGGCCTCGTCCTTGAGCTCGGCCCAGCGCACGGATTTGCGCTTGGCAAACCGGTGATCTTCCCGACAGACGAGCATCAACTTGTCGCGCAGCAGCGGGGTTGCGGCGATTTCGGGATCTTCCTCCGAAAGGGTGCCGACGGCGATATCGACCTCATGGCGCTTGAGCGCCGGCGTGATCTGCTCTTCAGGCATGTCGCGAATGTTGACGGAGATTTCCGGATATTTGTTCAGGAACCTGGCGATGATCGGCGGTACCACCGTTGCGGCAAGCACGATCGCAGCGGCGATCGTCACCTGGCCGCGCTTCAGGGAGGCGTTGTCGCGCACGTCGCCAACGGCAAGCTCGAGGTCCTTCATGATCTTGCGCGCCTGCGGCAGGAACTCCTGGCCGACCAGGGTGAGGGAGACCATGCGCGTGTGCCGGTCGAACAGCCGCACGCCTATCTCCCGTTCCAGATCCCGAATGAGGATGCTGACCGCAGACTGGGTGAGATGGAGGTTGCGTGCGGCGACGTTGAACTGTCCGAGTTCGGCCACCGCGATGAAGGCCCTGAGTTGCCGCAGGGTTATGTTCATGTACGCGCGGCCTCCCGTTATCCTGCCCTCATCAAGCCTGCCAGATCTCTGCTTGTCTACCCCGCAAGTGCCGACTGCTCCGTGTTGCCGGCCATCAGCAGGCCGAGTTCGTCGAGACGGGCGCGGTCCGGCGGCAATTCCCCAAGGATTTCGCCGTGGAACATCACGAGGATGCGGTCGCAGATCGCAAACAGCTCCTCGAGTTCCGTGGAGATCAGCAGAATGGCGCGGCCGCTGTCGCGCTGGCGCAGCATCTCCTCCATCACGAACTCCATCGCGCCGATATCGATGCCGCGCGCAAGCTGATTGACGAGGATGAAATCGGGATCGCGCGCCAACTCCCGCGCAACGACGAGCTTTTGCTGGTTACCGCCCGAAAGTGCTGCGATCGGCTGGTTCTCGTCCCGGCTCTTCACACGAAACCGTTTGATCAGGTCGCGGGTGTGTTCGCCGATGACCCTGCGGTTGAGCATTCCAGCCGCCGCGAACGGCTTTTGGTCGTAGCGTTGGAGAATGGTGTTTTCGCTGAGCGACAGCGGCAGCACGATGCCGTGTTTGTGGCGGTCTTCCGGAATGTGGGAAAAGCGCCTGGCATTGATCTCGGCCGGATCGAGCCCGGTTATGTCGTTTCCATTGAGAATGACGCGCCCGGAATTGACCGGCAGCAGGCCGGAGAGCGCGAGCGATAGTTCGGTCTGACCGTTGCCGGATACGCCGGCAATGCCGACGATTTCGCCGGCGCGTACATCGAGGCTCACACCTCGCACGGCCGGAAGGCCGGTCTCGGCGCGGCAGGTGAGGTTTTCCACCGAAAGCACGATACGGCCGGGGGGCTCGGGGCTACGCGGCAGCTCCATGCGCACGTCACGACCGACCATCATGCGCGCGAGCTCACGCGCATTCGTCTCCCCGACCCTGACCGTATTTACGACGCGGCCGTCACGCATGACGCTGATGCGATTGCTGACCCGCATCACTTCGTCCAGCTTGTGCGAAATGAAGACGACGGTTTTCCCATCCTTCACCAGATCACCCATCAGGGAAAGGAGACGGTCGGTCTCCTGCGGGGTGAGAACGGCGGTCGGCTCGTCAAGGATGAGCAGGTCGATGCCGTGGAATAGCACCTTCAGGATTTCCACCCGCTGCTGCTCGCCGACCGAAAGGTCTTCGACGATTGCGTCGGGACGCACGTCGAGGGCGTAGCGCTCGGAAAGGGCGCGGATCTTTCGGTGGACCTTGTCGATGTCGGATATGACGCTGAACGCCGAACCCTGGCCGAGGATGTAGTTTTCCGCCACCGTCAGGTTCTGCACCAGCATGAAGTGCTGGTGCACCATGCCGATGCGCTGGCGGATCGCGTCGCGCGGGCTTGAAAAGCGCACCGATTGCCCCTTGTAGACAATATCGCCCTCGTCCGGCCGGACCATGCCGCAGATCATGCTCATCAGCACGCTCTTGCCGGCGCCGTTTTCGCCGAGCAGCGAATGGACCTCGCCCTCCTCGATTTCCAGCGAGACGCCGTCGCTGGCGACGATCGGGCCGAAGCGTTTGCGGATATTGTCGATGCGCAGGAACGGTTTTTTCGACATGTCGATCACCTCATCTCGTAGGGCTGGCCAAGCTTGCTGGGTGCGGCACTCTTGCCGCGGAAGGCGACGAGCGTGACGATCGTCATGATGTAGGGGAGCGCCTGTAGCACTTGGTAGGGCACGACGATGGATGCCTGCGCCTGGAGCATGAGCTGCAGGGCGTAGAAGAGGCCGAAGAGCAGCGACACGAAGAAGGCCCCGATCGGCGACCAGCGGGCAAAGACCACCACGGCAAGGGCGATGAAGCCGCGGCCGGAGGTGATGCCTTCGACGAACTGGTTGGAATGGCCGAGTGTCAGGAAGGCACCACCGAGCCCCGCAAGCCCGGTACCGACGATGACGGCGGCATAGCGGTAGCCGACGACGCTGCGACCGGCGACGTCGACGGCCTTCGGGTGCTCGCCGACGGCGCGAAGCGTCAGACCGAAGGAGGTGCGGTAAAGCACCAGGGTGGCGAGTATGGCGACCAGCACGGTCGAATAGACGATGAGGTTTTGGCGGAAGAACGCCTCGCCGATAAAGGGCAGGTCGCTCAGCCAGGGTATGTGGACCGGCTGGGCGATCTCGATGCCCTTGCCGGTCGAAACGTAATAGGTGCGGAAGAGGAAGGCCGTCAGGCCCATTCCGAGCAGGTTGAGTGCCGCGCCGACCACGATCTGGTCCGCCTTGATAGTGATCGTGAAGAAGGCGAAGACGAGCCCGAACAGCATGCCGCCGGCAACGCCGGCCAATAGCCCGAGCGGAATGTTGCCGGTGGCGGCAGCAGCGGCGAAGCCGCAGAAGGCGCCGACCAGCATCGTGCCTTCGAGCCCGATGTTGAGCACGCCCGCGCGCTCGGAAAAGACCTCGCCGATCGAAGCGAATATCAGGGGCGTGGCAAGCCTCCAGGCGGCGCCGACGAGCGTCGCGAGAAAGGTGAGAGAAATCATGTCGTCCATGGGGTCGACCCTCCAGGAATGTCGCCAAAGGTTTTGTTTTCCCGCGGGCGATCGATGGCCACGTGGGAGTTTCCATGCTTTCAAGCCACAGTCCTGAGGATGTCGCGCAGCTTGGCGAAGGCGACGACCGAGAGGATGACGATGCCCTGAATGACCAGCACCAGGACCTGCGGGACCTGTGATGTGATCTGGAGGACTTCCGAGCCGGAGCGAAGCGTCGCGAAAAGCCCGCCCGACAGGATCGCCGCCAACGGATTGTTGCCTGCCAAGAGCGCCACCGCAATGCCTTCGAAGCCGTAACCCGGCGAAATGTTCTGGTAGAGCCGGCGGGTGACGCCCGCCACCTCGAAGGCTCCGGCAAGACCTGCCATCGCGCCGCTGATGCACATCGCGATCATCACGTTTCGTGCGACGTTCATGCCGGCATAGCGGGCGGCATGCGGGTTGAGGCCGACGACGCGCAGCGCAAAGCCGCGGCTGCTTCTTCGCAGAAAAATGTAAAGCGCAACCGCCAGAACCACCGCAACGAGGATGCCGATGTGAAGTCTAAGGTCGGTCACCAGGCGTGGCGTCCAGGCTTCGCGCACGAGCCTTGCCGATTGCGGATAGGCAGCACTCGCATCGCGCAACGGACCGGTGACGAGATAGCTCGTCAAAATGAGGGCGATGTAGTTGAGCATGATCGTGGTAACGATCTCGCTCGCCTGAAAGCGCACCTTCAGATAACCGGCAATACCAGCCCAAGCGGCGCCCGCCAGTGCTCCGGCCAACATCACCAACGGTGCGTGCGCCCAGACGGAAAGACCGTCGATGCTGGTGCCCACGAGAGTTGCGGCGATTGCGCCGACATAGAGCTGGCCTTCGGCGCCGATGTTCCAGATCGAACAGCGGAACGCGACCGAGAGACCTGCACCGATCAGGATCAGCGGCGTCGCCTTCAGGAGTATTTCTCCGACCGAGCGCATGTCCTGGAACGAGCCGAAGACC
>NZ_JAEPRP010000213.1:0-6814 GCF_016652895.1 Ensifer sp. SSB1 | reverse complement strand
GACGACGTCGCTGCCGTTGAAGCCGTTGAGTGAGAGCAGAAGGGCGCCGAAGGCGAGTGCGACAAGAACTGCCGCGATGGGTGTCAGGGCGCTGATCGCAGCCTGCGAGAGTGTCCTGTAGAAAGCTTGGGCTGCTTGAGAATTCACGGTCTCATGCACTCCCTGGTTTATCTCAGCCATGGGTGTGTCCATTGGTGTGATGCGGGAGGTGGCTGCGGCTGGATATCCCGCCGCAGCGTGGAGGCAACTATTCTGCGCCGGTCTTGATCTCGCCGGAGGCGATCTTGGCACTGATTGCCTTGACCTCGGCGCGGATATCCTCCGGCACGGAGACCGGGCCGTCGTCGCGGAAGGTAAACGAAATAACCTTCGGGTCCTTCAGGCCGAAGACCACGTTCTCCGTCGGCGGGTGGCCTTCCTTGATCGACCGAACCACTTCCACCACGCCTTGAGCATAATCGGCGACGTAGAGCCCCAGGATGTTGTTGGGTGCTACCTCGGTAAAGTCGCTGAAGATCGAGAAGGAGCGCACGTCCGGGCCGGATTCGGCAATCGCCTGGTAGCCGCCGACGGTTGCGCCCGAAGCGTTCGGCACGACGAAGTCGGCACCTTGCGAGATCATGCTGAGCGCCGCTTCCTTGGCAGCCGTCGTGTCGGTGAAGTTGCCGATATAGGCTTCGCTGATCGGGAAGTTCGGATTGACGCTCTTGGCGCCGTTCTTGAAGCCGGCGAAAGCCTGCTGGATCGGCGGGATTTCCATGCCGCCGACGAGGCCCGCCTTGTCGCCCATTTTCGCAGCGATGACACCCATCAGGTAGAAGGGCTGGCTGGTATCGGTGTTGAGCCCGATGACGTTGCCTTCGTGGATCGCGCTCGACGAGATCAGGAAATAGGTGTCCGGATAGTCGAGTGCGACATCGCGCGCGGCGTCCTGGAACTCGAAGCCGTGGCCAAGGATGACCTTGTAGCCCTGGCTCGCATAATCGCGAAAGGCCTTCTCGAAGGAGGCCGGGTTCTGCTGCAGCTCGACATAGCTGATCTTGGCGCCAAGCTGTTCCTCAACGCCCTTGAGTGCGTTGTAGCCGATCCGGTTCCATCCTTCTTCGGAGACACTACCGGGCACGAGAAGGCCCATCTTGAAGTCTTCGGCTCGTGCATGGTCCAGCCAGAGGGTTCCGGCAAGGGCCAGTCCGAATGTGGACGCAAGCAGTGAACGACGCGAAATCTCAATAATCATTTCATTCCTCCCATTAGATTGAAGTTCCAATCCCCCCGGAGCAGTCGTTCCCTTTATGCGTCCTCCTTCAGGCGGATATTTTCAGTGGCGCTCTGCGAGACAAGGCGCCCGTTCGAGAAGACGAAAGCCCGATCCGGCCCGCCGGCAACCAGTGTGTCGGTATCGATGCAGTCGGTAATGACGAAGTCGGCGCGCGCGCCGGGCTTCAAGCCATAGTCCTTGCCAAGCCCCATCAGGCGGGCAGGGGCGGCCGTGATCATGTTGTGCGCGGCGGCGAGCTCGTCTCCGCGCAAATGGCCGGCAAGCAGCGTCCAACGGGCGATTTCCAGCATGTCGCCCGAGCCGGTCGGAACGAACGGATCCTGGATGTTGTCCGATGCCGTGGCGATGGTGATCCCCGCGCGATAGAGTTCGGCCACACGCGTCAGCCCACGCGGCGGCAGTACGTCGTAGTCGCGGCCTTGCAGATAGAGGTTTGCGGCCGGCAGCGTCACGACGCCGACATCCAAATTGTTCAGACGCTCGGCTATCCGCTGGAACTCCCGACGGGGCAGGGCGCTCAACACCGAGACGTGGCTGAAGACGGTGCGCCCCTGCATGCCGAAGCGCTCGACGCGATCGAGAGCGGCATCGATGAGATGCACGCCGGCATTGAGATGTTCGTCGAGGTGCAGGTCGATCGGTTTGCCTGATTTCACCGCGGCGGAAAACAGGATGTCGAGGTAACGCGGCGGGTCCTCGGAAACGGCGGGCGTGCCGCCAACAGCATCGGCGAGCGCAACGGCGCCGTCGATGTTGTTGCCGAGCCACTCGAAGTCCTGGCCGGGATGCGGCGTCATGAAGGCGACGAGCTGAAGCGTGATGCGGTGCTTTTCGGCGTCGCGAATGGCGGCCAGCGTCTGGATGCCGTGGAAACCGGCATCCTTGTCGACGTTGATATGGCTGCGGATCGCGGTCGTTCCGCGGGAAAGACATCGCCCGACCGTGCGCGTCGCCCGCTTGTGAATGTCGTCGGGGCCGGCGGTGCGGGCGTATTTGGCAAAGGCTTCGCGGGCGCCTTGGAGCGTGCCGGAGGGATTGGGCGTAAACCGCAACACCCCCGTCTTGTCGAGATGCTGGTGCGCGTCGACGAAGCCCGGCGAAACGAGCATGCCGGAAATGTCGATGCAGGCGCCGCAGGAACCGGTCTCGAGAAAGGGATCTACGACCGAGATGCGCCCGTCGGCGCCGACGATGATGTCGCTTGCCGACTGCGAGCCGCCATCGTTGATGACGGCTCCGCCCGTAAGCGCAAAGGACTGACCGGGGATCAGTCTTGCGAGCAACGCAGCTGGATTTTCACGTACCATGTCGTCCCCACCTTGTTGTTATGGCGGAAGACTAAGCACGCGCCTTTAATTCAAACAAATTCATTATTTCAATCGTTTGATAAATGGATCGTAATAATTGCCGATGGCAAGACAACGCTCGAGCATCGCCTCTTTCACGGAAAGGGACGTCCGAGCAAATGGTTGACCGGCAATCTGGCATGGGCCGATACGATCGGCTTTTGGCATCGGCCCGGTTCGCATTCAGTGCCTGTATTGCGGCTCCTCCGCGTCGAGTTGCCGGCGGATGGCGGCAAGATGGGCCCGTGCCGACTGAGGATCACCCTCACGCATCTGCCTGTAGGTGGCCTCCGCGATCTCCGGGTCGACCGGGAGGACCTCCCGACCGGTGGACATGGCAAGCACCTGCACTTCGGCCGCCCGTTCCAGATAGTAAAGATCATCCCAGGCTTCGGCGACCGTCGGCGCCAGGACCAGCACGCCGTGGTGTTTCAGGAAGACGATTTCGGCGTCGCCTGCTGCGGCCGCAATGCGGGCGCCTTCCCGACGGTCGAGGGCAAGGCCGTTGTAGTTTTGATCTACAGCGGTGCGACCATAGAACTTCAGCGCCGTCTGGCCGGCCCAGATCAAGGGCGCGCCCTCGGTCATGGACAATGCCGTCGCATAAGGCATGTGCGTATGGAAGGCGACTTTGGCGCGCGGCAGCCGGCGGTGGATTTCGGCGTGGATGTAGAAAGCGGTCGCCTCCGGCTCACCGTCACCGTCGATGACGGTGCCGTTGAAATCGCACACAAGCAGTTTCGAGGCCGTCAGCTCGCGAAAGGCATAGCCGTAGGGATTGACGATGAAGAGATCGTCATGGCCGGGCACGACTGCCGAAAAATGGTTGCAGATGCCCTCTTCGAAGCCGTTGCGCGCCGCCATGCGGAAGCAGGCAGCCAGATCTTCCTTGATGCTGCGGATGGCGTCGGTGGAAAGGTCGGGCCGGTTCGGCCGTGTCGCTTCGGTGCTGCTTTTCAGGGAATGGGCCATGAGTGCTCCTGGTTTGGCTTGAGCTGGGCGCGGCGGCCGGCCGAAAGCCCGCCGCGCGCAGCGAATGCTGCGCCGTGCCTGCCCGCAGTTCGCGGTCCAGCAGCGCGCCCAGATAACGCCGGAAATTGCGTCGGGTCAAACAGCGCGTCGTCGCGTCTGCAGGCAAGGCGCCTGTCCTTTTCGCAAACGCTAGTGCATCGATTTCAGCAGGAAGTCGCGAAACCGCCGGGCAGCGGGAGAGAGGGAGCGCGTGCGTTTCTGGATCAGGCTGACTTCGCGCTTGATGTGCGGCTCTGTCGGCGTGCGCACGACGAGGCCCATGGAGGTCGCAAGCCGTGTGACCGCCGAAGTCATGATCGCGACGCCGAGCCCCCCTTCGACCATGCCGATGATCGTTAGCGGCAAGGCCACCTCCTGCATAGCCTTGTCGAACGGCAGCACGATACCGTTGCGCGCCAGCTCGTTTTCGAGCCGGTCCCTGATCGGATTGCCGCGGTGCGGACCGATCAGCTTGCGGTCGACGAGGTCGGTCCAACGAATTTCACGCAGCCTGGCCAGTGGGTCCTCCGGATGAAGGACGATGAGGAATTCGTCGGTCGTCATCCGGGTGCCCATCAATTCGGTATCGTCCTCCGGCACGGTTCCGATACCGAGGTCGACCGAACTGTTGGTCACCTGTTCCAGTACGGCGATCTCCGCAACGTCATGGAGAGCGACGGTGATATCGGGATAGAGCCGGGTAAAGGCGTTGACGAGCTGGGGCAGCATCAATGCCGCCTGCACGGTGCCGGCTGCGATCGAGACTTTACCGCGCCTCAGTGCGTTCAACTCCCTCGAATTCTCCACCATACCGTCGATGTCGGCGACGGCACGGGCGGCAACCGGCAAGATGTCCATGCCCGCCTGCGTAAGCCGCAGAAGACGCGTATGCCTGTCGAAGAGGCGCAGCTTCAAATTCTGCTCCAGCTGCCGCACCAGCGTGCTCACCGCCGACTGCGAGGAGCCGAGCCTGTCGGCGGCCAGGGTGAACTGCCCCAGATTGGCTACGGTGACGAAGGCTCGAAGCTGCTTCAGCGTAATGTCCATGTCGGCCCATTCATTCAATTACCATATGAATAAATATGATTGTGCCGATTGTTTGCTGATTTGGCCAGCCGCATGATCCGTATTGTACGGCGTGCGGTGACCAGATCATGAGGCCGAAGTTGCCCTCCCACCGCGCCGGAAGCTGTTCGCTGGGAGGAAAGCGAATGCATAAAACCGATACGACCGATCCTGTCGAAAAAACCTACCCGATCCCGAGTTTGATGGCCCTTGGCCTGCAGCACGTTCTCGTCATGTATGCCGGAGCGGTCGCCGTGCCGCTGATTGTCGGCAGCGCACTTCAATTGCCCAAGGAACAGATCGCGATGCTCGTCAGCGCAGATCTCTTCTGTTGTGGCGTCGTCACCCTCATCCAGGCGCTCGGCATCTGGAACATCGGCATTCGCCTGCCGATCATGATGGGGATCTCGTTCACCGCCGTGCCCTCGATCATCGCGACGGGCACCAATCCCGATCTCGGCATGCCGGGCGTCATCGGCGCCGTCATCGGTTCCGGGGTATTCACGATTCTGGTTGCCCCGTTCTTCGGCCGCTGGGTGCGGTTTTTCCCACCCGTTGTCACCGGCACGGTCATGCTGGTCATCGGCCTTTCGCTGATGCGTGTCGGGGTTAATTGGGCGGCGGGCGGCCAGCCGATGATCAAGGGTCCTGATGGCATGATGCCGAATCCTGCCTACGGCGCGCCCTTCGCGCTCGCAGTCGCCGCCATCGTGCTCATGTCGATCCTGCTTCTGACCCGCGTTCTCAAGGGCTTCATGGCCAATCTTGCAGTTCTGATCGGGATCGGGATCGGCTTTGTGGTCGCGATCGCTGCCGGCAAGGTGGATTTCCACGGTGTTGCGCAAGCCGATTGGGTGCGCATCATTCACCCGCTCGCCTTCGGATGGCCGATCTTCGAGTTCTGGTCGATCTTTTCGCTGTGTGCGGTCATGACGGTCATGATGATCGAATCGACAGGCCAGTTCCTGGCCGTCGGCGACATGGCCGGGCGCAAGATCACCGAGGCTGAGCTCACCCGGGGTTTGAGAACCGATGGTGTCGGCAACATCATCGGCGGCCTGCTCAACACCTTCACCTACACGACTTACGCGCAGAATGTCGGGCTGCTGCAGATTACCGGTGTGCTCAGCCGCTTCGTGGTGGCAGCCGGCGGCGCCATCC
This sequence comes from Ensifer sp. SSB1, assembly GCF_016652895.1. Taxonomy (NCBI): domain Bacteria; kingdom Pseudomonadati; phylum Pseudomonadota; class Alphaproteobacteria; order Hyphomicrobiales; family Rhizobiaceae; genus Ensifer; species Ensifer sp. SSB1. Next base: position 952 of record NZ_JAEPRP010000213.1, on the reverse strand, counting down.
TGATCCTGCTCGGCTCACTGCCGAAGGTTGCCTTCGTCAGCGCATCGATCCCGAGCTACGTCGTCGGCGGTGCGGCCATCGTGATGTTCGGCATGGTGTCGGCCACGGGGGTGAAGATCCTGTCGAAGGTGGATTTCGCGGCCAACAGGCGCAACCTCTACATCGTCGCCGTCAGCGTCGGCCTCGCCATGGTGCCGGTTGTTGCCGAAAACATCTTCGACCAGCTGCCGGCAGCACTCGAGAAGTTTCTGCATAGCGGCGTGCTCGTCGGCACCTTTGCGGCAGCACTGCTCAACATCCTCTTCAACGGTGTCCCCGCCAGGGAGCCGGTCGAGGCCGAACTCGCCGAGGGCGCGCCCGCAGCCGACCCGGCCTAGAGGCCCGCATCATATTAGTCCGGCGGCGCACTTCAGCCGCCGGAGCCCCAAACCCCACGAGGAAACCATGAGACGCTTCGACTATCATCGGGCGGAAACGCTGGAGCATGCCTCCCGTCTTCTCACCGAGCTCGGCGATGACACGTTTCTGTTCAACGGTGGCACCGACCTTCTGGTCGAGATCCGCGAGCGGCTGCGCCGCGTGCGCAACGTTGTCGACATCAAGCAGATCCCCGGCCTCTCCGATATCACCTATGACGAGGCGCGCGGGCTCACCTTCGGGGCACTGGTGACGGTGGGACGCCTGGAACGTCTGCCGCTGGTCGGCCAGCGCTACCCGAATCTCAGAGCCGCCTTCGCTTCGCTCGGCTCCATCCAGGTGCGCAACCGCGCAACGGTCGTGGGCAACATCTGTCGCGCCTCGCCGTCCGCCGATACCATCCCGCCTCTGGTCGCGGATGGCGCCTTTGTGCACATCTACAGCCGCACCAACATGCGGATTGTGCCGATCGCCGAGTTCTTCACCGGACCCGGCAGGACCGTGCTTGCCAAGGGCGAGATCGTCACCGGCATCA
>NZ_JAEPRP010000212.1:0-11286 GCF_016652895.1 Ensifer sp. SSB1 | reverse complement strand
CGACGAACTCCTCGCGCCAGAACCGAGCGCCCTCTTCCGGGCGCTCGCGACCGCTTTCATAGATCATGCGGATATCGCCGCCGGCGCAGAGCCCGCGTTCGCCCTCGCCCGTGACAACCACGGCCGCAACCTGCGGATCGTTCTCGAATTCGCTCAGCGCCGCTGCAATCAGCCGGATCATCGGGACGTTGAGGCTGTTGAGAGCCCGAGTGCGGTTCAACCGGATCCTGCCGATCGCCCCCTGGCGCTCGACGATCACTTCCGGTGCTGGCGTCTGCATTTCCATGAGCGATCTTTCCCGTTTCTGGCCTATTTCCGGCCGATAAGCGAACGCGCCACGATGAGACGCATGATTTCGTTGGTGCCCTCGAGGATCTGGTGCACCCGAAGGTCCCGGACAATCTTCTCGACGCCATAGTCGGCGAGATAGCCGTAGCCGCCGTGGAGCTGCAGCGCGTCATTGGCGACGGCAAAGCAGCGGTCGGTGACGAAGCGCTTGGCCATGGCGCAGAGTTTCGTCGCCTCCGCGTCACCGGCATCGAGCGCCGAAGCGGCGCGCCACAGGAAGGTCCTGGCGATTTCGAGATCGGTCGCCATGTCGGCGAGACGGAACTGCAGCGCCTGGAATTCGCCGATCGCCTTGCCGAAGGCGCGACGCTCCTGGACGTAGGCGAGCGCCTTTTCGAAGGCGGACTGCGCACCGCCAAGCGAGGCGGCGGCGATGTTCAAGCGACCGCCGTCAAGCCCGCCCATGGCGATCTTGAAGCCGTCGCCTTCGCCGCCGAGCCGGTTTTGCGCGGGCACCCGCACGCCGTCGAGCATGACCGCCCGGGTCGGCTGCACGTGCCAGCCCATCTTCTTCTCGTTGGCGCCGAAGGTAAGCCCCGGCGCGTCCTTCTCGACGATGAAGGTCGAGATACCCTTGGGGCCGTCCTCGCCGGTTCGCGCCATGATCACGTAGAGGCCGGATTCGCCGGCGCCGGAAATGAACTGCTTCTGGCCCGTCAGGACATAGCTGTCGCCGTCCCTGACCGCCTTGGTCTTCAGGGCCGCGGCATCCGAACCGGAACCGGGCTCGGTCAGGCAGTAGCTCGCGAGCACGTCCATCGTCAGGAGCTTGGGCAACAGCCGCTGGCGCTGCTCATCGGTGCCATAGCGGTCGATCATGCCGGCGCACATGTTGTGGATCGACATGAAGGAGGCAACGGCCGGGCAGCCGGTCGCCAAGGCTTCGATGATGATCGCGGCATCGAGCCGGGTCAGGCCCGTGCCGCCGACATCGTCACGGACATAGATGCCGGCCATGCCGAGTGCTGCGGCACCGCGCAGCGTGTCGACCGGAAAATGCTTCTGCTGATCCCAGTCGATCGCGTGAGGGGCGATCTCGTCGCGGGCGAAATCGAGCGCCATCTGACGAATGGCCTCCTGCTCCTCCGACAGGCGAAAATCCATATGCATGTCCTCCCTGACCGCATACCGGCTGCAGGCTTCCACGCTTGCAGCAACTCAGAGCGCTGCAGCGACCTTTGCGCATCTCGGAAGACGCGCGGCGCTGCAGGCAATCGAGGCCTAGTTACACCAAACTTCGAACAGGCCCATATGCAACTTCTCACAGGCTCTGTTCAAAAATGAACAGACGGCTCCAATCAACTCTCACTTAGACGATACGGCAGAGCGCCGCGTAAGTCATGGTCCACAATCAGGCGACGCTTCAATGGCGGTACGGCGCGGCTGGCGCATTTCGTCCGTTCGCAGATACGGCAGGAAATGCCGATTGGGTCGAAGGCGGCGCGGTTGCCAAGGTCCATGTCGTCGGCATAGACGAAGGCATCGGCGTAGGAGACCTCGCAGCCGAGCGCCAGCGCATAACGCGGCTGCGCGGCACGGAAACCGCCGCCACCCTTGGTGATCTGGGTGGCGAGACAGAGGTAGCGAACTCCGTCCGGCGTCTCGGCCAGCTGACGGATGATGCGGCCCGGCGTCTCGAAGGCCTGATGCACGTTCCAGAGCGGACAGGCGGCACCGAAGCGAGCGAATTGCAGCTTCGCAGCACTGTGGCGCTTGGTGATATTGCCGGCGCGATCGATGCGGGCAAAGAAGATCGGAATGCCCTTCTGCCCCGGCCGCTGCAGGGTCGAAAGGCGGTGGCAGACCTGTTCCAGTGACGCGCCGAAACGGGCGGCGAGCAGCTCGATATCGTGCCTCAGGTCGCGGGCGGCCTTTAGGAACGCCTGGTAGGGCAGGATCAGCGCGCCGGCGAAATAGTTCTGCAGCCCAATGCGACAGATCTCATAGGCCTCTTCGGTGCGGAAGCCGGCGCTGCCTGCCACCCGGTCGATCTCTTCACGGGCATGAAGCTGGGCGATCTGCAGGGCGATCTGAAAGTCGCGCGTCGCCGCCGGTGCGTAAGGGTTGAGCGTCAGGATACGGGCACGCGGATCGAAGCGACGGATCGCCTCGTCGCCGGCGGCACCGCGCACGACGCGGACGCCATGGCGCTGCTCCAGATAGGCTGCCAGCGCTGCGTGGTTGTCGCCCTCGCCGAGCCCGAGTTCGCCGGCAAGCCGCTCTGCGAGCAGATCGATCTCGTGGATGTAGTTGTCGACGAAATGGAAGAAGTCGCGCACTTCCTCATAGGGCGTGGTTTCGACGAAGGGGCCGCCGCGGCCGATCGTGTCGTCGATGCTCGCAAGCTGTTCGCTGTTGCGGCGATAGGCCTGGTGGCAGGTGATCAGCGCATGCGCGAGCCCTGGCGCATTCTGGGCGACGAGCTTCAGCTCCTGCAGGCTTGCCGAATAGGTTTCGAACAGGGGGTCGCTGAGCGCTTCCGAGAGCGCCGAAAGCAGGCGATCGCCCTCGCCAGTCGAAAGCTCCGCGATATCGATCTGGAACTTCTCGGCGAGCGCCAGAAGCACCGCGGCCGAAACCGGCCGCTGGTTGTTCTCGATCTGGTTGAGATAGCTGGTGGAAATACCGATGCGTTCGGCGAACTGGCCCTGGGTTGCCTTGTTCGCCTCCCGCAATTCCCTGACCTTGCGGCCTATGTAGAGCTTGCCGATAGCCATGTTTGCAACTTTGCAATTTACGTTTCACAAATTTCTCTATTTCACATTTGCACATGAAGGGACGTTTTTCCATCCAACCTTCGACGCTATTGCGAAGGTCGAAGCGCCTCTGCACAATCGTTGAGAAAGCCGGGCGTTGAAAAAGCCGGGCATCAAAAAATCGGGAGGGCACCATGCGCGCCATATTAGAACAGGTCGAGGCCCGCCGGGCTGAAGCAAGAGCCGGCGGCGGTGAGCGACGGATCGAGGCCCAGCACGGCAAAGGCAAGCTGACGGCGCGCGAACGCATCGAGGTGCTGCTCGATGAAGGCTCCTTCGAAGAATACGACATGTATGTCACGCACCGCTGCGTCGACTTCGGCATGGAAGGCCAGAAGGTCGCGGGCGACGGCGTCGTCACCGGCTGGGGCACGATCAACGGCCGCCAGGTCTATGTCTTCAGCCAAGACTTTACGGTTCTCGGCGGTTCGCTTTCGGAAACGCATGCGCAGAAGATCTGCAAGATCATGGATATGGCTGTGCGCAACGGCGCGCCGGTCATCGGCCTCAACGACTCGGGCGGCGCGCGCATCCAGGAAGGCGTGGCGTCCCTTGCCGGCTATGCCGAGGTCTTCCGCCGCAATGCCGAAGCCTCGGGCGTCATCCCGCAGATCTCCGTGATCATGGGGCCCTGCGCCGGCGGCGCCGTCTATTCGCCTGCCATGACCGACTTCATCTTCATGGTGCGTGACTCATCCTACATGTTCGTGACCGGGCCCGACGTCGTAAAGACCGTGACCAACGAGATCGTCACGGCCGAAGAACTCGGCGGTGCGGGCACGCACACGAAAAAGTCCTCCGTCGCCGACGCGGCCTATGAGAACGATATCGAAACGCTCGAGCATGTGCGCCTGCTCTTCGATTTCCTGCCGCTCAACAACCGGGAGAAGCCGCCGGTCCGTCCCTTCCACGACGACCCGGCGCGGCTCGAAATGCGTTTGGACAGCCTGATCCCCGATAGCGCCACCAAGCCATACGACATGAAGGAACTGATCCTGGCGCTCGCCGACGAAGGTGATTTCTTCGAGTTGCAGCAGAGCTTTGCCCGCAACATCATCACCGGCTTCATCCGCATGGAAGGTCAGACGGTCGGCGTCGTCGCCAATCAGCCGATGGTGCTCGCCGGCTGCCTCGATATCGACAGTTCGCGCAAGGCCGCGCGTTTCGTGCGCTTCTGCGACGCCTTCTCGATCCCGATCCTGACGCTGGTCGACGTGCCCGGCTTCCTGCCCGGCACCGCGCAGGAGTATGGCGGCGTCATCAAGCACGGTGCCAAGCTGCTCTTTGCCTATAGCCAGGCGACCGTGCCGATGGTGACGCTGATCACCCGCAAGGCCTATGGGGGCGCCTACGACGTCATGGCCTCCAAGCACATCGGCGCCGACGTCAACTATGCCTGGCCGACCGCCGAGATCGCCGTCATGGGCGCCAAAGGCGCGACCGAAATCCTCTATCGCTCCGAACTCGGCGACGCCGAGAAGATCGCGGCGCGCACGAAGGAGTATGAGGAGCGCTTCGCCAACCCGTTCGTGGCGGCCGAGCGTGGCTTCATCGACGAGGTGATCATGCCGCATTCATCGCGTCGCCGCATCGCCCGGGCCTTTGCATCGCTGCGCAACAAGCAGGTCGATGTTCGCTGGCGCAAGCACGACACGATCCCGCTCTGATGGAGGCGACGATGGAACGGGAACCGGAGCGCGTGATGACGCCGGAAGAGGCCCGACGCGATCACTGGCAGATGCTGCGCTACATGACCGTCAACGCGCTGATCGGCGTTACGATCGGGGCAATCACGGCCGGCGTTCTGATCTGGCTCAACATCGGCGCGGTCGGGACCCATATCATCCGCTCCACGAGCCCGGTGCTTGCCACCCTCATGGTCGTCGTGCCCTTCGCGCTGCTCTTTGGCGGTGCGGCTGCGGCATCGTCGATCGCGCTTCTGCCCTATCGCCGCAAGTTCAAACGCTGACGCCGCCCCCAAGGATTTGAGAAAGAAACACGATGTTCAAGAAAATCCTCATCGCCAACCGTGGTGAAATCGCCTGCCGCGTCATCAAGACCGCGAAGAAGCTCGGCATCGCAACGGTCGCGGTTTATTCCGACGCCGACCGAGACGCGATGCATGTGCGCATGGCGGATGAGGCCGTGCATATCGGCCCGTCGCCGTCGGCGCAGTCCTATATCGTTATCGACAAGATCATCGACGCGATCCGCGAGACCGGCGCCGATGCCGTTCATCCGGGTTACGGTTTCCTCTCGGAAAACGCCGCCTTTGCGCAAGCGCTGGAAAAGGAAGGTGTCGCCTTCATCGGCCCGCCGGTTGGCGCGATCCAGGCGATGGGCGACAAGATCACCTCGAAGAAGCTGGCGGCTGCAGCGGGTGTCTCCACGGTTCCCGGTCACATGGGCCTGATCGAGGATGCTGACGAGGCCGTGCGGATCGCCGCGTCGATCGGCTATCCCGTGATGATCAAGGCGTCGGCCGGTGGCGGCGGCAAGGGCATGCGCATCGCCTGGAACGACCAGGAGGCACGCGAAGGCTTCCAGTCGTCGAAGAACGAGGCAAAGAACGCCTTTGGCGACGACCGCATCTTCATCGAAAAGTTCGTGACCGAGCCACGCCATATCGAGATCCAGGTGCTCGGCGACAAACATGGCAGCACGCTCTATCTCGGCGAACGCGAGTGCTCGATCCAGCGCCGCAACCAGAAGGTCATCGAGGAGGCGCCGTCACCCTTCCTCGACGCCGAGACCCGCAAGGCCATGGGCGAAGAGGCGGTCGCACTCGCCAAGGCCGTCGGCTACCATTCGGCCGGCACCGTGGAATTCATCGTCGACGGCAAGCGCAACTTCTACTTCCTCGAAATGAACACCCGCCTGCAGGTGGAGCATCCGGTCACCGAGCTCATCACCGGGCTCGATCTCGTGGAGCAGATGATCCGGGTTGCCGCCGGCGAAAAACTCGCTTTTGGCCAGGCCGACGTGATGCTCAACGGCTGGGCGATCGAAAGCCGGCTCTATGCCGAAGATCCCTATCGCAACTTCCTGCCGTCGATCGGCCGGCTGACGCGCTATCGTCCCCCGGTCGAGGGCACAAGCGACAACGGAACGGTGACGCGCAACGATACCGGCGTTTTCGAGGGCGGCGAGATCTCGATGTTCTACGACCCGATGATCGCCAAGCTCTGCACCTGGGCACCGGATCGGCAGACGGCGGTCGAGGCCATGGCCGACGCGCTCGATCAGTTCGAGGTCGAAGGTATCGGCCACAACCTGCCCTTCCTTTCAGCGGTCATGCAGCAGCAGCGCTTCCGCGAAGGCCGACTGACGACCGCCTATATCGCCGAGGAATTTGCCGACGGCTTCCACGGCGTCGCGGCCGACGCGCAGTCGCTTCGCAAGATCGCGGCCGTCGCCGTCTCGATCAACCAGGTGCTGCAGGAGCGCGCCAGCCAGATTTCCGGCACGATCGGCAATCACCGCCGCGTCGTCGGCCATGACTGGGTTGTCAGCCTCGGCGATCACAACTTTGCGGTCACCGCGGGCGCGTCTGCTGATGGTGCCTATGTCCGATTTGCCGACGGCGGCTTGGTCACCATCGCCGGCGACTGGGCTCCTGGCCGCACCCTTGCCACCTTCAACATCGACAATGAACCCTTGAGCGTCAAAGTCGATCTGGTCGGAACCGCCATCCGGCTCCGCTGGCGCGGCATCGACGCCATAGCCCACGTCAGAAGCCCGCGCGTTGCGGAACTGGCGCGGCTGATGCCGAAGAAGCTGCCGCCGGATACCTCGCGCATGCTGCTCTGCCCGATGCCGGGCGTCATCACCTCGGTCTCGGCCAAGGCCGGAGACACCGTCGAAGCCGGCCAGGCGCTCGCAGTGGTCGAGGCGATGAAGATGGAGAACATCCTGCGCGCCGAGAAGCGGGCCGTGGTCAAGCGGGTGGCGGTCGCCGCCGGCGCCAGCCTCGCGGTCGACGAACTGATCATGGAATTCGAGTGACAGTCATAGCCGCCCTCATTCCTGTGCTTGTCACAGGGATGAGGCAAGGAAGGCGCCCCTTTCGGGCAAGGAGCTGACGATGAGCCAAAAGACCATCAAGGACTGGGAAACGCTCGCCGAGCGTGAACTGAAGGCAGCGCCGGAAAGCCTCACCTGGCAGACACCCGAAGGCATTGCGGTGAAGCCGCTTTATACAGCCGGCGACCTCGACGGCATCAATCATCTTTCTTCGCTGCCGGGCTTCGAGCCTTTCGTGCGTGGTCCGCGCGCGACCATGTATGCCGGCCGCCCCTGGACGATCCGTCAATATGCCGGTTTCTCTACGGCCGAAGCCTCGAACGCCTTCTACCGGAAGAACCTCGCGGCCGGGCAGAAGGGTCTGTCAGTCGCATTCGATCTCGCGACCCACCGCGGCTATGACAGCGACCATCCGCGCGTCGAAGGCGATGTCGGCAAGGCGGGGGTTGCGATCGACTCGGTCGAGGACATGAAGATCCTGTTCGACGGCATTCCGCTCCAGGAGATGTCGGTCTCGATGACCATGAACGGCGCGGTCATCCCGATCCTCGCTTCGTTCATCGTTGCGGGCGAAGAACAGGGCGTTTCGCGCGACAAGCTTTCAGGGACCATCCAGAACGACATCCTCAAGGAGTTCATGGTCCGCAACACCTATATCTACCCACCGGAACCGTCGATGCGCATCGTCGCCGATATCATCGAGTATACGGCCAAGGAGATGCCGAAGTTCAATTCGATCTCGATCTCCGGCTATCACATGCAGGAGGCCGGGGCGACGCTGGTGCAGGAGCTCGCCTTCACGCTTGCCGACGGGCGCGAATATGTGCGCGCTGCCCTTGCCAAGGGGCTGAACGTCGATGAGTTCGCCGGCCGACTTTCCTTCTTCTTCGCCATCGGCATGAACTTCTTCATGGAGGCGGCGAAGCTTCGGGCGGCACGCCTGCTCTGGACCCGGATCATGCAGGAGTTCGAGCCGAAGAAGCCGTCGTCGCTGATGCTGCGCACCCATTGCCAGACCTCCGGTGTTTCGCTGCAGGAGCAGGATCCCTACAACAACATCATCCGCACCGCCTTCGAGGCGATGTCGGCGGCCCTTGGCGGCACGCAATCGCTGCATACCAACTCCTTCGACGAGGCGATCGCGCTGCCGACGGAGTTTTCCGCGCGCATCGCCCGCAACACACAGCTGATCCTGCAGCACGAGACCGGCGTCACCAAGGTCGTCGATCCGCTGGCCGGTTCCTATTACGTCGAGAGCCTGACCAATGAACTCGCCGAAAAGGCCTGGGCGCTGATCGAGGAGGTCGAAGCGATGGGCGGCATGACCCGTGCGGTCAACGCCGGCCTGCCAAAGCGACTGATCGAGGAGGCAGCGACGCGCCGTCAGGCCGCCGTCGACAAGGGCGAGGAGATCATCGTCGGCGTCAACAAATACCGGCTCGACAACGAGGAGCCGATCGACATTCTGGAGATCGACAACAGCGCCGTGCGCGCCGCGCAGATCCGCCGGATCGAGGAGACCAAGCGTCGCCGCGACGGCACCAAGGTGCGGGAAACGCTGGACGCGCTCTCTGCGACGGCAAAGAGCGGCGAAGGCAATCTGCTTGCGGCGGCCGTGGAAGCCGCGCGCGCACGCGCCACCGTCGGCGAAATCTCGGACGCGATGCGCGGCGCATTCGGCGATCACGCGGCAACACCCAAGGTCGTCAGCAAGATCTATGGCAAGGCCTACGAGGGCGAGCCGGAGCTTGACGTCCTTTCCGGACGCCTCGACGAGGTCTCCGCAAAGCTCGGCCGCAAGCCGAAGATCATGGTCGCAAAGCTCGGCCAGGACGGCCACGACCGCGGCGCCAAGGTCATCGCGTCGGCCTTCGGCGATATCGGCTTCGACGTGCTCGCCGGCCCGCTGTTCCAGACACCGGAAGAAGCTGCCGACATGGCGCTTAAGAGCAAGGTCAACGTCATCGGCGTCTCCTCGCTTGCGGCCGGCCACAAGACGCTGATGCCGCAGCTGGCAGAAGCCTTGAAGAAGCGCGGCGGCGAGGATGTGATCGTCATCTGCGGCGGCGTCATCCCCCGTCAGGACTATGACTACCTGATGGACAATGGCGTGTCCGCCGTCTTCGGCCCGGGCACCAACGTGCTCGATGCCGCACGCGCGGTGCTCGACCTGATCGAAGGCAAGCGCCGCAACATCTGACGGGGTCAGGGCGGCGGACGTTTGCCCCAGCGCCAACTCCGCACGGTTGTCGGCGCCGATCTACGCAACTATGTTGTGTTCATGACGTCGATTGCCGAAGTCTTCGGACCCTTTGCTCTGATGGGGCGCCTGCTCGCTCGCTTCTGGCCGCAGCTTCTCTTGATCGGGACCTGCGGCTACATCGCGCATGATCTCCTGATGCGTGCGGCAGTCTTCATCGGCCTGCAGCATCCGCTTGGCGGTATGGTGACGCTCTCATTCGTTGTGCTGGCAAAGCTCGTCGTCATTGTTCTGATGTTCATGGCGCTTCGCCCCGGCTTGCCGGCGCTCGAAGCGCTCCTGCAGCAGCCGGCGGCAGCGCGCACCGCGAGCGCGGCACCAAAAGCCGACCGCCGGCTGATCGCCGTTACCGCCGCCGCCATCCTGCCGTTCTTTGCCTACTATGCCGCCTGGGGCTTCCTGGGCGATACGGTTCGCGAATATTCGCGCATGGCGCTCAATGCCGTTGCCTTGGGCGAGGCGGCCGACTTTTTCGACATATCGAGATCGCGGGGCGTACTCCTGTCGATCGCGCTGTGCTGGCTGGTGCGTTGGGGCGCAAAACGCATGAGCAAGCGCAGCGAGGCTCCCTTCTGGCGCTTGCTGGTGGTCGCCGCAGACGCAAGTTGGATCTTCATCGGTCTTTATGGCCTGTCTGTCTGGAAGGACCAGTTCATCAGCTGGCTCGGCGCCGGCAAGCTTCTCGGCATGAACGAACTCACCTTCACCGGCATTGCGCATGCCGCCGAGACCTTCGTACCGGTGGAACTGAGAAAGCCCGATTGGACTGCGCAGGCGGAGGGCCTGTTCTTCTACGCGCTTCTTCCGATCATCTGGCTGGTCATGGCGGCAATCATCAACGGCTACGAACTTTCGAGCCCGGCACCGCGCACGAATCCGTCGTCGCCACGGCGACGCGGAGCCAGAACCTTTCGCAAATGGCTTGCCGATTTCCTCGACCACTTCATCAGCGATTACCGCTCCCGTTACAGCCCGATCTGGACCTGCTTGAAGCTGACGCTCGGTTCGGGGCTCGCGACCCTTCTGGCCTTCATCATCGCCTACCGCGCCATCGCCTGGATGGGCGCCTGGATTTGGTACGCGGCGACGCGAACGCTCGGCATGGGTGACCTGCAGAGTTGGCAGTTCGTCTTCGATGCTCTCGGCCTTCTCATCGGCAGTCCCAGCGACCTTGACGGCGGCATCGTGCTCGACGCCCTGCGCATCACCTTGCTGGCGGCGATGCTCGAACACGCCGTGTCCCGCCAGGCCGAGAAGAGCGAAATCAGCTACGCGTCCACTTGAAGATCAGCGTCTCGGCGCTGGCACCGGGAAACTCGATCCGCAGCGAAAGGTCACGTGCCTCCGCGGGAACGATGAAGCTCTCGGCCATGCGAACTGCGGCGCCGTCCTTGGCATCGCTGAAGGCCGTGCCACCGCAGCGCGGCCACTCGGCGACGTCCGGATACATCTTCCGGACGATCGGCTCTGTCAGGGAGACAGGTTCGAACCGGCGCCCTTTGTCGTCGATCAGCCGGACGAGGCAGGCTCCCTGTGAGAGCACGGCTCGATCGGTCGGCGACGCCTCGAATTCGGCGAGAATGACGCGCGCGTCATCGGTGCGCGGCAGACGCCTCATGTCGAGGAGCTTCCACTGTCCACCGGCGAAGGCCTGCTTCACGCCACCCTCGACGACGATTTCCGCCTTGGCGGTGCTCAGCCATCGGCTTTCTCGAAGGCTCTCCCATGCGCGGACGACAAAGGCGAGCGGCAGCACAACCATCAGCGCCAGCAGGCAGGTCCAGAAGGTGCGTTTCTCGCTCATGCCGGTCCCTCCTCAACGTGCGGCAAGTGTCCAGGGCGTGCCGCTGCTGCTGCGCGCAATGGTGACGGACGGCTTGATCTCCACTGGCTGCTAGT
>NZ_JAEPRP010000211.1:0-11397 GCF_016652895.1 Ensifer sp. SSB1 | reverse complement strand
TCCGCAAAGGCGATTGTCGTCAGCGCCGTGAACTGCATCGATCGGGAAAGGCCGCAGGCAATCAGCAGCGTCCACATGAAGATGCGCGGGGTCTCAGCGTCGACGAAAGCGAAGGCACCGATCGTCGCAGCGGCGATCAAGCCATTTACGACGAGCAAGGTGCGGAAGCCGAAAAGACGCAGCGCCGGTGTCGTCACGCTCTTCATCAGAAGGTTGCCGAGGAAGTAGACGAAGACCAGCGAACCCGTCTCGACCGCATTGAAGCCCAGCCCGACCTGGAACAGCAGCGGCAACAGGAATGGCGTCGCGTTGACTGCAAGCCGCCCAGCCGTGCCGGCCGAAAGCGTCGCGAAGGCGAAAGTCGGGATCTTCAGCACCGCCATGTCGAGCAGAGGATGCGACGCGCGGCGAAGGTGACGGACGGCAAAGATTCCGGAGAAAAGGCCGGCGGCCAGAAGACCAAGCGCGCCGGCGCCCCCGCTCGACGAACTGGAAAGCTCCAGACCGGCAAGGGTCAGCGCGAGCGCGCCTCCGGTCAGCACGAAGCCGGTTAAATCAAAGGGCCGCGCTCCCTCGGCCGGCGCGCGCGGCACAAAGAAGGCGACGAGCACGACACCCAGAATGCCAAGCGGCAGATTGATGAAGAAGTTCCATTCCCAGCCAGCATGGGTGGTGATCCATGCGCCGATCAGAGGGCCGATCACGGGGGCGATCAGGGCCGGCCAGGTGATGGTGGCGATCGCCCGCACCAGTTCGGCCTTCGGCGCATCGCGCAGCACGAGCTGACGTCCGACCGGCGTCATCAGCGCGGCGGACGCGCCCTGGAAGAGCCGCGCGGCAGTGAATTCGCCTAGCGATCCTGAAAAGCCGCAAGCAACGGAGGCGAGCGTGAACAGCGCGATGGCAGCGAGAAAGACTTCCCGCGCGCCAAAACGCTCGGCGAGCCAGCCGGCCGGTGGGATGAACACGGCCATCGCCAGAAGATAGGCGGTAAAGCCGATGTTAAGCGTCACCACATCGGTCGCGAACGACGCGGCCATGGCCGGCAGCGACGTCGCTATGATCGTGCTGTCGAGCATCTGCATGAAAAAAGCGACGGCCACGACGGCCGGGACGATGCGGGTACGGTGAAATGGCAGCGGAGAAGAGGAAATGGAGGACATCATTCTAGAAGAAGAGAGGGCGGAGACGCAGCTGCGCCGCCGCCCGAACCTACAGGATCAGTTGCTGGCAGCAACCCTTTTTAGAGCCGCCTCGTAGAAGGAGCGGTCAATCCAGGTCTCATAGTTGACCTTGCCCTTCAGCAGTCCGGCCTCAGCCATGAAGGCCTCCTCACCCTGAAGCGCCTTCAGCGCCGCGTCTGTGATTTCCGGGTCCTGGAAGAATTTTCCATCCGGGTAGGTGGCGCGGACTGCCTTGTCACTACTGCCCGTCTCCTTGACAAAGACCGCGGTCGTCTCCTCCGGGTTGGCGTCGGCCCACCGGGCAGTCGCGATATCGATAGCCAGCAGACGCGTCACGATTTCGGGATACTTGCGGGCGAATTCACCGTTGACGCTGAGGAGATGTGGAACCGCCCAATCGGGGCTGCCCGACACGCCGGCGTCGAAGATCACCCGCGCTCCGCCCTTTTCAACAAGCGTCTGGACCGGGCCGGTGCTTTCCACGATGGCGTCGACGTCACCTCGCGCCAGGGCCGGGCCGGAACTTTCGATACCGAGGTTCAGGCTTTCTACGTCCGCGAGGGAAAGACCTGCGGCTTTCAGTGCCTTGGCGAAGGTCGAGTGACGCACCGTACCAGAGAGATAGGCGACCTTCTTGCCCTTCAGGTCCTCGATCTTCTGGATCGCAGACTCCGGCTTGACGACAATCTGCGTCTCATTCGAACGGTTCCAGCTCGAAAGGCCGATCAGCTTCACGTCGGCGCCGGTCGCCGCAAGGCGAAGCGACGGGTTGTTGCCGATATAGGTGAAATCGATCGCCCCCGAACCGAGCGCAACGGTGGCAGCCGAACCGCCATCGAATGTCGTCAGCTCGATCTTGATGCCATCCTTGGCGAACTCGTCCTCCAGCAGCTTCTTGTTCCGGTAGAGGATGAATTTCAGGTGGCCCGGTGCGGTGGAGCCGATGCGGATGACCTCGGGCTTCGCCTCGCCAGCGAGGGCCGGCGCGGCACCGGCGACCGGCAGGAGCGAGAGTGCGATCGCCAGTTTCAGGAGCGTCCGGCGGAGCGGATTGGATGTCATGGAAGGATCCTTTCGAATTCGGGAGTTCGTTTGAAGAGAGGCAGGGCTCAGTTCGGTCCACTTTCGGCGTTGCCACGCCAACGGGTGGCGCGCCGTTCCCCGGCGACGAGCAGGTAGTTCAGGAGAAGGCCGATGATCGTCAGCGTCAGGATGCCGGCATACATCCGGTCCGTTTCCAGCATCAGCGAGGAGTTCTGGATGAGGTAACCGATGCCGGATTGGGCCGCGAGCATCTCCGCGGCGATGACGGAGAAGAGCGAGGTCTTCACGCCAAGCCGAGCGCCCGCGACGATCGAGGGAACGGCCGAGGGCAGAATGACCTTCTTGAAGAGGTCCCAGTCCGATGTCCCCATGGAACGGGCCGCCTTCACCAGCAGCGGATCCACCGACTTCACGCCGACGATGGTGTTGATCAGCAGGAAGAAGACGGCCGCGTAGAAGGTGATGGCGATCTTCGACGCCTCGCCGATGCCAAGCAGCAGGATGAAGACCGGCAACAGGGCGAATTGCGAGGTATTGCGCAGGGTCTGGACCAAAAAGTCTGACGCCTTTTCGAAGAGCGGATAGCGGCCCATCAGAAAGCCGAGCGGCACGGCGACGACGACCGCAAGCGAGAACCCGATCGCGGCGCGCTGAAGGCTGATGCCAATATGGTCCGCGAGCTGACCGGAGACGATCATTTCCCACAGCACCGAGAGCACCTGGCTCAGAGGCGGGAAGAACAGCGCGTTGATCCAGCCGGCACGCGGTGCGATCTCCCAGAGGAGAGCGAAGGCGACGAGTGCGGGCAGACCCAACGTGATGGTTGAAAAGGTTTCACCGAGGACTGTCGGCGCTTTCTCGGCCGCGCGCTTTCGGCGCGATGAAAAGGTGTTGCGGAGCGGCAGGTTGCGGTCGGCGATCAGACTCATCGGATCCTCCCTTAGTTGGCATAGTTGGATGCGAGCGCCCAATCGCGCTGGGCCTTGACGACCTCGTCACGCAGGCTTTCCCAGACGCGGCCGCGATAGGTATTGAAGGCGGCGCTGTTGCGGATATCGAGGTCGCGCGGGCGCGGCAGGTCAATCTCGACGATTTCCTTGACGCTCGCCGGGCGCGCGGTCATGACGACCACACGGTCGGCCAGGTAGATCGCCTCGTCGATCGAATGGGTGACAAAGACGACGGTCGTCTTGATCTGCTCCCAAATGCGCAACAGTTCGCTTTGCAGGATGTCGCGCGTCTGGGCGTCAAGCGCCGCAAACGGCTCGTCCATCAGCAGCACCTGCGGATCGGTGGAGAGCGCTCGGGCGATTGCCACGCGCTGTTGCATGCCGCCGGAAAGTTGCGAGGGGAAGCGGTCTTCGAAGCCCTTGAGGCCAAAGAGATGCAGGAAATGACGTGCCTTCTCGCGGCGCTCCGCCGCCGGCACACCGCGCACCTCCAGCGCATATTCGATGTTCTGCAGCGCCGTTCGCCAGGGGAAGAGCGCATATTGCTGGAAGACATAGGCGGTGCGGGCGTGCGGCTTGGAGACCTCGATGCCGTCGATGCGGGCGACGCCGGAGGTCGCTTCGGTCAATCCGGCGATGACGTCGAGCAGCACCGACTTGCCGCTGCCGGACGGCCCGACGAGGGTGATGAATTCGCCGCGTTTGATGGTCAGATCGACGCCATCCAGCACCGCAATGCGGTTGGAGGCGACGCCGTCGACCGTTACGGTCTGGCCCTGTTTGAGCGTAAAGGTCTTGCGCAGCGCGCTGACGGCTATGCGTTCCATGGTCGAACTCCCTTCAAACCTGCGCCACGCGGATGTGACGGGTCGGATCATCTTGCGCGCCGCCGGCGCGGCCGCGGTTCCAGCCGAGCGAGCGGGCGTAGGCGCCAAAAAGATCGCGTTCCAGCACCTCGGCCTCCGCAATGCCGACCGGTCCGTGCGCCGCCTCGGCGACGTAGAGTGCATCCGTCGGACAGTAGATTTCGCAGAGGAAACAGGTCTGGCAGTCGTCTTGCCGGGCAATCACCGGCAGGCCCGTTTCGTCGCGATCGAAGACGAAGGCAGGGCAGACCCGTTCGCAGATGTCGCAGCGGATGCAGCGGTCGGCGGAGATGACTTCGATCATCGCTCAACCCTCCCTGGCCGTTTCAAGCACGAGATCTTCACGCACGGCCCTCACCCGATCGAGGCCGGAGACGACGATGCGGCTTGCCTGCCCGTCGTCTTCGGTCGGAAAGTCGCTCCGGCGATGCACACCTCGACTTTCCGTGCGCAAGAGCGCAGCCGCGACCGTCCAACGGGCGCTCGCCGTAACCGACGCCACCTCGCGTGCGCGAAGACGATCGATGCCGACCGCGGGCTTCGCCTGGTTGAGGCCGGCCCACACGCCTTCCAGAATGCGGCGGCTCGTCTCCAGCGCAGCGGCCTTGCGCCAATAGCTCCTGTCGAGCGGCACGATCTCGTCGTGCACGGTGCGGGCGGCCGCGGCAAGATTGACGTCCTCGCGCTGTCCCGCGCCGCGCAAACCCGTTGCACCAAGCGGCCGCAAGCGCGCGATATCACGGTGCTTTCTGCTGCGTGCGTGGCCGGCAGCGCCATGACCGGCCCACCAGCCGCTGGCGATCGCCCAGGAGGCGTTGATGGCGCCGCCGCCGGAAATCCCGCCTGTCACGTTTTCGCGGCTCGCGGCGTCACCGGCAGCGTAAAGCCCGGCAATGCCGGTGCCACAATCGGGGGAGACGATGCGGATACCGCCTGTGCCACGCACCGTGCCCTCGTATTTGAGCTCGACCCTAAACAGTTGCTCGAACGGGTTGATCCCCATGCGGTCGTACGGCTGGAAACAGTTCGGTTGGCCACGACGCAGCCAGTCCTGCATGGCGGGTTCGGCGAGATCGAGCCGGGCGTAGACCGGGCCGGACAGCAGCGCCTCGGCCACTTGCCGCTCGCCGCCGCCGATACCGTTCGTCACCGGCCCGCCGCGCGCGTCCCGCAGCACTTCGCCGTTCTCCCGGTAGAAGGTCGCCCAACGGAAGGGCAGCCCCTTGTTCAGCGAGGAACCGTGCGGTGCGAGCGTGTATTTGCCCGTGAACTCCATGCCGGAAAGGGAGGCGCCGGCCTCCGCGGCGAAGAGATAGCCGTCACCGGTGAGGCCTGTTCCGCCAAGGATGCGTTCGAAGAAGGCGCAGCCGCCGGTGGCGAGCACGACTGCGCCGGCCGAAACGGAAAAGCTTGCACCATTGCGGCGCGCGAGCCCAGCCGCCCCGCCGACATGATGCTCGTCGCCGAGCAGTTCCAGGATCGGATGGTGGTCGAGGATGGTGACGCCGGCCTGCTGCACGCGCTGGCGCATGAACCGCATGTAGTCCGGGCCCCGCAAGTTGGCGATGTAGAGACCGCCATCCTCTTCGCTCGGAAAGGGATACCCCCATTCGACGAGCTTCAGGAGGTTTTCATAGGCCCGGTCCGCCGCGCGCAACATCCAGCGGCGGTCGGCAAGGCCGGCCGTGCGCTTGAAACGCTGTTCGACCGAGGCCGCCCGCCCCTCTCCCGGTGGCACGCACCAGGTCCCCGTATTGGACGGAGCCGTTGCTCCGCTCGTGCCGTGATAGCCCTTGTCCGCCAATACGACGCGCGCGCCGGTCTCGGCGGCCGAAAGCGCGGCCCAGGCGGCGGCAGGACCGCCACCGACGACCAACACATCCGTTTCTATATGTCGCCCCTCTTCGGTGGGCGGTTCCTTGCGACGCGATGCCATGATGTACCGGTATAGGAAAGGGAGGAGCCGGCCGGCGCGACGACCGGCCGTTTGTGAATGCAGATCAGGCGGCGGTCGAGAACCAGGACGGTTCGTTGCCGGCTGTCCATTTGATGTTGCAGCCGATCGAGGGAACCTGATCTGCGTCGGCCACCTCACCCTTCAGTACGGCCTCGACGGCCGCGTGCAGATCCGCACCCGTCACATCCTTGCCGTTGCCGGGCCGCGCGTCGTCGAACTGGCCGTGATAGGCAAGCTTGCGATCACGGTCATAGAGGAAGAAATCCGGCGTGCAGGCCGCACCATAGGCCTTGGCGACACGCTGCGAAGTGTCCTTCAGATAGGGGAAGCCGTATCCGTAGGTCTTCGCCTCAACACCGATCCGTTCCAGCGCTTCTTCCGGATGCGCTTCGGCGTCGTTGCTGTTGATGGCGACGACCGCAAGCCCCTGCGCGGCATGGTCGCGTGCAAATTGCGCCAGCGCTTCACGGATCAACACCACGAATGGGCATCGGTTGGAGATGAAGGCGACGAGCAGCGCCGGGCTGTCCTTGAACTCGGCCAGCGTGAACAGGTTGCCGTCGGCATCGGGCAAGATGAAGTCCGGGGCGCGGGTTCCGAGCGTAATGGGATTGGATTCGGTTTTGGGCATGGTATCCTCCTGGCGAGCCAACAGGACTATTAACGTATAAATTCCATAGATTTTATAGATATTTGTTTGCTCGAAATTGCGGGCTTCTGAGATAATGTTGCCGCGCGTCAGCGCGAAACCGCACGTTCTTTCCGTCTAAGCGCCGTTCTGCCCGCGCAGACTGCTTGTTGGGTGCGGATCAGCGAACAGTGTCCCGCCCCTCTTAAACGGGTCGTGCGCCTTCGGCAGGAAGGTGCGCTCGAAATGCGGCCTCAGCCGCACCGCTGGCCGTTCGCATCGAACATGTGCAGAGCTTCGGCGCTTGCCCCAACTTTCACCTGGTCGCCGATCGCGTTGCGGGCCCGGCCGGAAACGCGAAAGATCAGATCGGTGCCGTTGTCGAGCCTGCCGTGCAGCAGGCTTTCCGCACCGACCAGTTCGATGCCGTCGATGCGGACCGTCGCCTCGAAGGCCGGGGCCGGAGCCCCAGCCGAGATCAGCGAAAGATCTTCGGGACGGACGCCGAGCGTAAAGTCGCCGTCGGGACGCGCCACTTGCGGGGCGAGCGACCATCCCGCCGAGGCATGCTTGCCGTGCAGCAGGTTCATCGAGGGGGAGCCGATGAAGGTGGCAACGAAAGTGGTTGCGGGTCTTTCGTACAGTTCAAGGGGCGTGCCGACCTGTTCGATGCGGCCGGCGCTGACGACGACAAGCCGATCGGCAAGCGTCATCGCCTCCATCTGATCATGCGTGACATAGACGCTCGTCGTACCAAGGGAGCGCTGGAGCCGCTTGATCTCGATACGCATCTGGCCGCGCAACTTGGCGTCGAGGTTCGAGAGAGGCTCGTCGAAGAGGAAGGCGGCGGGTTGGCGAACGATGGCCCGCCCCATGGCAACGCGCTGGCGCTGGCCGCCCGAAAGCTGCCGCGGCTTGCGGTCGAGATAGGGCTCGATCTCAAGCGTCTTAGCCGCAGCGGCGATGCGCCGCTCGATCTCGGCTGGCGGCGTCTTCCGGTTCTTGAGGCCATAGGCGAGGTTCTGCCGCACCGTCATGTGCGGATAGAGCGCGTAGTTCTGGAACACCATCGCAATGTCGCGCTCCGCCGGTTCGACATCGTTGACCTGGCGCCCGCCGATCAGGATATCGCCGCCGGTGATGCTCTCGAGGCCGGCGATCATGCGCAGAAGCGTGGACTTGCCACAGCCCGACGGGCCGACCAGGACGACGAACTCACCGTCCAAGATGTCGAGCGAAACGCCCTTGATCGCGTCGACCGGACCGTAGCTCTTGCGGACGTCTTTCAGCGTAATCTCAGCCATTACTTTTCTGTCTCCACAAGGCCTTTGACGAACCAGCGCTGCATCAGCACCACGACGAGAATAGGGGGAATGATCGCAAGGATTGCGGTCACCATGACATAGTTCCAAGGAGTAGAAGCGTCGGTGAAATCGATCATTCGCCTAAGCCCGATGATGATCGTGTTCATCTTTGCGTCGTTGGTGACGAGCAGCGGCCAGAGATACTGGGTCCAGCCGTAGATGAAGAGAATGACGAAGAGTGCCGCGATGTTCGTTGCCGACAGCGGCAGCAGGATATCCCGCATGAAGCGGAACGGACCGGCATTGTCGATGCGCGCAGCTTCCACCAGTTCGCCCGGTATCGTCAGGAAGAATTGGCGAAAAAGGAACGTCGCCGTTGCCGAAGCCATCAGTGGCAGCGTCAGTCCGGCATAGGTGTCGATCAGACCGAGGTCGACGATCACCTTGTAGGTCGGCAGGATGCGCACTTCGACCGGCAGCATCAGGGTGATGAAAATCATCCAGAAGAACAGCATCTTCAGCGGGAAGCGGAAGAAGACGATCGCGAAGGCGGAGAGGAAGGAGATCACGATCTTGCCGACGGCAATCGCGATCGCAACCACCGTCGAATTGAACAAGAGGCGCTCGAGACTGACGCCGACTACGCGCTCGACGCCACCGCCCACCGCCTCCCGGTAGTTCTCGACGAGATGATCCCCGACCGCCAGCGACATGGGTGGGCGCACGATCTCGATCGAAGTGTGCGTGGAGGCGACGAAGGTGTAGTAGATCGGCAGCGCGACGATGATGATCCCGATCACGAGCACCAGGTGGCTGATCAGGGTTGATATGGGACGGTTCTCGATCATCGGCGTCTCACGAATAGTGGACCCGCTTCTCGACGAAGCGGAACTGGAAGGCCGTCAGCGCGATCACGATGATCATCAGGATCACGGATTGGGCCGCTGAACTGCCGAGGTCAAGATTGACGAAACCGTCATTGTAAACCTTGTAGACAAGCGTCTCGGTCGCCTTGGCCGGACCACCACCGGTGACCGCGTGAATGATGCCGAAGGTGTCGAAGAACGCGTAGACGGTGTTGACGACGAGGAGAAAGAACGTCGTCGGCGCGAGCAGAGGGAAGACGATCGTCCAGAACCGTTTGGTTCCGCGAGCACCGTCGATTGCCGCCGCTTCGATCAACGATTTCGGGATTGCCTGCAGGCCGGCAACGAAGAAGAGGAAGTTGTAGCTGATCTGCTTCCAGGCCGCGGCGACGATCACCAGCAACATCGCCTGGTTGCCGTTGAGCAGCGGATCCCACGCAAAGCCGTTCCGGCGCAGAATGTAGGAAAAGGTCCCCATCGCCGGATTGAACATGAACAGCCACAGCATGCCGGCTACGGCCGGCGCGACCGCATAGGGCCAGATCAGAAGCGTGCGATAGACGTTGCGCCCGCGCACCACACGATCGGCGGCCGTCGCCAACAGCAGCGCGAGAGCCATCGACAACAGCGCTGTTGCGAGGCTGAAGACCACCGTGACCTTCAGCGAATGCAGATAGTCCGGATTGGCGAGGATCGCCCGGAAATTGGCAAGGCCGACAAAGCCGGATTTCAGGCCGAACGGATCTTCGCGCAAGACCGATTGGTAGAGCGCCTGGCTCGCCGGCCAAAAGAAGAAGATGACCGTCAGGACGATCTGAGGCGCCAGCAGAAGATACGGCAGCACCTTGTTTGGAAACACGACGGACTGCATGAAACCTCCCCTCCAAGGAAAACCAGTCCGCACCGCGGTGCGGTGCGGACATTTCGTCTAGAGGATCAGTTCCCGATTGCAGTCTTGATCGCTGCGTTTGCCTTTACCACACCTTCGCTCAGCGCCGTCTTTGCGTCCTTCTGGCCGGCAAGCATCGCTTCGAACTCTTCGTTCAGGATGTCGCGAACCTGCGGCAGGTTGACGAGACGAACGCCCTTCGAATTTTCGGTCGGCGCCTTGCCCATCATCTGCTTGATCGGCGTTTCGCGGCCCGGGTTCTTTTCATAGAAACCGGACTTCTTGGTTTCTTCATAGGCAGCAAGCGTGACCGGCAGGTAGCCCGAGACCTGGTGAAGCTGAGCCTGGGTTTCCGTTTTCGACAGGAAATGGAAGAACTCGGCCACGCCCTTGTATTCAGCGTCGCTCTTGCCGGCAAAGACCCAGAGACTTGCACCGCCTGGTATCGTATTCTGCGGGCCATGGCCTTCATAATAGGGAAGCTCGCCGACGCCATAGTTGACGCCCGACTTGACGATGTCGCCGAGACCACCGGAGGACTCGGTCAGGATCGCGCACTCGCCCGACATGAAGAGTTGCTTTGCTTCCGAGGTACGGCCGCCGTAGCGGAAGGTGCCGTCCTTGGCGAGGTCGGCAATCGACTGGAAGTGCTCGACGAAGAGCGGGGCGTCGATCTTCAGTTCGACTTCGAGGCCGGCAAGGCCGTTTTCGTTCGTGCCGTAGGGCACGTTGTTCCAGGCGGCGAAGTTTTCGGTCTGGATCCAGGTCAGCCAGGTCGAGGTGAAGCCACAATTGGCCGCCCCGCTTGCCTTGATCTTCTTCGCCGCTTCGAAGACCTCAGGCCATGTGGCCGGCGGCTTGGCCGCATCGATGCCGGCCTTGGTGAAGGCGTCCTTGTTGTAATAGAGGATCGGGGAAGACGAATTGAAGGGGAAGGACAGCATGGTGCCGTCCGACTTGGAGTAGTAGGCGACGATACCCGGCAGGTATTGATCCTTGTTGAACTCGTAGCCACCCTTCTGAAGCACGTCCACCACCGGCACCACGGCGCCTTCGGCGCCCAGCATCACGCCGCTGCCGGCATCAAATACCTGCAGGATGGCCGGAGCCTGCTTCGAACGGAATGCCGCGATGCCGGCATTCAGCGTTTCGGCGTAGGTCCCCTTGAAGACGGGGACGACCTTGTATTCCGACTGGCTTTCGTTGAACTCCTTGGCAAGCCGTTCAACGGTTTCGTTGTTGGCGCCAGTCATTGCATGCCACCAGGCGAGTTCCGTCGCCGCGAAGGCACTCGAGGCGGCAAAGATCGAAAGCGCAGATGTGGCCGCAAGGGTCCATTTCAAAACTCTCATGGCGGTTCCTCCCATTGTTAAGACGACAAGTCACAATGTTCAGCCGCGTTTGACTCTCCTCAATCAGACGCGCCTGACTTTCGTAGCGAAAGTGCGCCGATTAAAAACGAACGATAACGAACCCGCAAGAGAAAATAGAACGAGGAATCCGCAGATTTTTCACGTTGGAATATTCGTTCTGCTTCATATACCAATGCGCGGGTGAAACGGGCGGACGCCCAAACGGACTTGGCCCCGCGGAAGGAACTGTCACAGGGCCGCCGGCCGCGCCATGCGCAGCCTTCTTGTCCCGGACAGTCGAGGAGATCGAGATCCAGTTCGGCCTTGCCAACTGAGCCGCCGCGCCTTGCGGGGTAC